>NZ_JBFHKV010000278.1:0-8707 GCF_041595215.1 Stieleria sp.
CCCACCTGCTCGCTGTCGATTCGATTCATTAAATCGCGCCCGGCCGCGGCGGTATTGAGGAAGTTGCCTTCGCCACGCCCGAGCGGCTCGATCGCGATCCGGACCCCGCATTCTTCCAGGGTCGGCACCACGCCGCGCAAACATGCTGCCGCCGCTTCCATCGCCTGCTCTTCGGATTGGCTGGCCGGAAAATTGCGTTGCTGCGGTGAACCCAACACCATCACGTCTCCGCCCAGGTCACGACACAACCGCGCCAGTTCGCAGAGGTAGTCGCTGGTCTTTCGACGCACGTCCTCGTCCAGCGTGGTCAAATGAAAGCCTTCCGTCTTGGCCAACAGCCAATGCAACCCGATGATTTCCAATCCGCCCGCGGAAACGGCATCGCGATACGCAGCCCGTTGGTCGGCGGTGAAGGACGGTACGTCGTCGGTGATCATGAACGGGGCGACTTCCCAGCCGGTGTAGCCCGCCTCTCGAGCGATCTGAAGTGCTTGATCAAGTGGCATCTCACCGAAGGTCTCGTTACAAATGGCGTACTTCACGGGCTGTGGTTTGGGTTCAAGTTGCGGAGTGTTAAAACGAACCGACAGAATAACAGCCGGGAGATCCGTTCGCACGGGCCCAGCATTTCACATCTCCAAACCCAACCGCCGAGGATTCACGCGAGTGGACTCATCGCGATCGTTGCCGCAACCCGAACGCGAGGCGACACCGCTGCGCTCTTGGTTGCTGCGGATCGCTGCTGCATCGGTGGTTTTAATGCTGGTCGGATTGCTGGCGACCGCATGGACGCTGAATCCCAACTCGTCCGGCTTGGGGACGCATCACCAATTGGGACTCCCGCCATGCAGCATTCGCGTCCTGTTCGGGATTCGTTGTCCCAGTTGCGGCATGACGACGTCGTGGGCGCACGCGATGAAGGGAAACCTTGTCGCCGCGGCGCGCGCTAACGTGGGCGGATTCCTGTTGGTCCTGTACGCGTTGGGCAGTCTGGCGATGTTGCTGCAGATCGTACGTGGCGGAAAAATGCCGGCCGACCGGACGATTCGACGCTACACGATCGCGTTGATCGCGATCGCGGCGGTGACGCTGGCCGACTGGGGCGTGCGGGTGTTGGGGCAGTAGGTCACGCGGTGCGCGGGGGTTGGCGACGGACCACAACGAGAGGAAACGACGCTTCTCTTCGCGGTGTTGGGTTGAACATTGGGGACCGTTTCTGCTCCCCGCGTTTCACAAGTGAAACCAGCAAGGCAAGCTGGAAGCTTACCCCACTTTGGCGGTTTTAGTTTTGGTCGTACAGGGGCAGGTGTCGGTAGTAGACTTCCAGGCAATAGATCGACAAGCACGTCGTGTAGAGTCGGCCGCCGATGCTCCAACGGTCTCCTTGCGGTGCCCAGCTGCCGCGCTCGCTGCCGTCTTTGATTTGCAGCGCCGGCAGTTTGACTTTCATTTCATTGTTCCATTCGGTCCACAGCGGGCCGCCGACATGGTGGAATGCCTGGGTCGCGTAGTACCAGTAGTAGACGTTTTGTTGATTGATGTCGAAGGGGGCATCGGTGCGCAACAGCTTGAGGCCTTCTTGAAGGCGGCCATCGTTTCGTTCCCAACCGAGGTATTGGCGACACAGCAGACCTTCAGCCGTCATGGTGGGCGTGGCGTCCGAGCGACCGGGTTGGTAGGCGTAGCCGGCCCCGTAGTAAACGCTCGCCGAATCGAGGTACTTGTCGATCAGTTTCATTTTCTCCGGATCGACTTCCAGCCCGGCGCCGAGCGCACTTTGCAGCGCCATCACGTACCAACCGGTGACTGAGGTGTCGCCGGGTTCGTTCGGCCGATACCTCCATCCGCCGTCAGACGCCTGGGCTTTGAGTGCGTAATCGACGGCGCGTTGGGCGTAGGCGCGCAACCAGGAATCTTTGGTCATCCCGTACAGTTCGCACAGCGCGATCGTCGCTTGGGCTTGGGCGTACGTGCGCTCGTTGCCGCGGGCCGAGGCGGCCATGAACCCGCCGCGATCCTGTTGTGACACCAGGTACTTCAGCCCCTTGTCGACTTCGTCACGATATATGCCTTCCAGGTGGGTGTTGCCGTCCCCGGCAAACGCGATCAGCGCCATCGCGGTCGCGGCGGTCCGGTTTTCCGAAACGGCACCGTTGCTGTAGGGCTGCACCATGCTCCAGTAACCGCTGCGATGTTGTTGTCGTTTCAGCCAGGCGAGCCCGAGTTTGACGGCGTTGACGGTGTCATCAGTCGCGCCGTACATCGCCATCAGCGCTTTTCGCATCGCTCCGGTCCGGCCGCTGAACATCGGTTTGGAAATCTCGATCGGCGCCGCGCCCAGCAGCACCGGCTGGATCGCTTCCATTTCCGCCGGTTCGACGGTTTCAAAGATTTCTGGAATTTCGGTTTCCAGTAGCGTGTCGTCCAAAGCGTCTTGGGGAGCTTCGATCAGGTCATCGGTTTGCGGTGAGGAAAGGTCCAGTTCCAACGCGTCCTCGATCGGTTCGTTACTGATCCCGAAATCGAGTACCAAATTGGTGAAACCGTTGCCGGTCGGAGAAGTGATCAGGGCCAGAATCAGCAGCACGATCAAATGGATCACCAAGCTGAGCAGCCAGGAGGGGGCCGATCGGGTGACGACATCGGCGGGGGCGGGGGCGTCTGGGTCTGCCGCGGCAACGGCGGCGTCTGATTCGGCGTTTTCGGTTTCCGCAGTCGTGACTTCGGGCAAACTTCCGCGCCAGCGGGTCACGGCGGACCCGATCCCGGTTCGCGGCTGGGACACTTCGGTGATCGGACGCGTCGGGGGCAGGGTGGCGCGGGGCGGGGGTGGCGGAGGGATCGAGGGAACGTCTCGGGCCGGCGTGACGTTGCCGTTTTGGGTCGGGGCGTTGTGATCGGGTGGAGCGTCGACGGGTTCGGCCCCCAGCGTTTCTTCGTCCGAATCGATCACGTCAGCCGGCTGCGGCGATCCGGGCAGCGGCATTTCGTCCCCGTCTGCAGCGGCCCAGGGGCTGCGCTCACGCGGGGTTCCGCGGGACGGTGGAGGTGGCGGGACCGGCGGGACAGAGGGCATATCGATCGATCGCGGTGTGCGGGCAGACGAGGAGTCACTCGTGAAAAGACTCTGCGACACAGCATTCGACTCGAAAGGTAGAAGAGAAAGAGTTCCGCGGCTCCCGGTGCTTCTACGCAGTATATCGCATTTGTCCAGAGCAGACAAAAAATCCGCTCGTCAAATCCGCTCGTCTTTGGGAAGTGGGAGAGGCTTTCAGTCTGGTGGCGTCCATTGGGACCAGCCCGGAAGTCTCTCCCACTTGATTCCCAATCAAGACGAGACGCGAAAAACGGGGTGAGCCACCTCAACTGAGGGGCTCACCCCGCCTGGCTTGTCGCGTGCAGTTTTGAGCGGCTAGGCTGTCCGCCGAGCCTGATGACTCGGCGAGACCGCCCGGCCTTTTCAATTAGCAGCCGCAGGAAGGAGCGGCTTCGCAACCACAAGTCGGCTCAGCGTCGCATCCGCAGCTGGGAGCGACGTCGCAGCCGCTGTCACAGCAGCCTTTGCGTCCGCCGAACAGCTTCTTCAGCAATCCGCCACGAGCCTTGCTGCATCCGCAAGCCGGCTCGCAGCATCCGCAAGCGTCAGCGGCACCACAGCAGACCGGGGCCGGGCAGCAAACCGTCACGGGGACTTGCTTGCAGACCGTACGCGGAACGCACTTGGTGACCGTGTAAGGCTCGCAGACCTGACGGCACTTCTTGACCTTGCAGATCTTCGTGTAGCACTCGGTGCGGCACTTGTTGACGCAGATCGTCTTGGTGCGGCACTCGGGAACCATCTTGCAAACTTTGTATTCGCAAGTCTTGGTACGGCACTCGGGAACCATCTTGCAAGTGGTGTACTTGCAGACCTTCGTACGAGGCTCGCAGACGTAGCTGCAAACGGTGTAGTTGCAGGTCTTCGTGCGGCACTCGGGAACCATCTTGCAAGTGGTGTACTTGCAAACCTTGCTGCGTTGCTCGCAGACGTAGCTGCAAACTTTGTACTCGCAAGTCTTCGTGCGGCACTCGGGAACCATCTTGCAAACGGTGTAGTTGCAAGTCTTGGTGCGGCACTCGGGAACCATCTTGCAGACGGTGTAGGTGCAAGTCTTGGTCTTGCACTCAGGAACGCGTCGGCAAACGGTGTAAGGGATCTCACGCGTGCGGCACTCTTTGACGTACCGCGTGCAGCAGATTTCCTTTTCCTCGCAGGTCGGCACCCAGACTTTCTTGCAGATCGTCTTGGGGCAACCTTGGACGCATTCGACGCGGCACTTGCCGGGGCAGTACACGCAACGGCAGGTCGCCGGGTCGTAGGTCCACGTGCCCGGTTCACGAACCGTGCGTCGCATCATCGGACCAGGAACGGTTTCCGTTTGCGTTTCCCAGTGTCCACCATTGACCGTGATGGTCTTGGTGTACTGCTCGGGAACCATGACGGTGTAGTTCTCGGTGCGAACTTTGTCTTCACGCACGGTGTTGTAAACCGTGTAGTTGATCGTACGAGTCTTGGTCTCGTGAACGGGAACCATCACGGTGTAGTTGATGGTTTTCGTGCGAGTTTCGTACACCGGCTTGTTGACGGTGTAGTTGATCGTACGCGTCTTGGTTTCCCACACGGGCTTTTTGACCGTGTAGTTGATCACCTTTTCGTGCGTCTCGTACACCGGCTTCATCACCGTGTAGTTGATCGTACGCGTCTTGGTCTCGTACACGGGCTTTTTGACCGTGTAGTTGATGACCTTTTCGTGAGTCTCGTAAACCGGTTTGTTGACGGTGTAGTTGATCGTACGAGTTTTGGTTTCGTACGTCGGCACCATTACGGTGTACTGGACTTCACGCTGTTCCGTGTAAGGAACGACACGAGTCGCTTGGACTTCTTTGTCTTCGTAATACGTTTCGTTCCGCGTACGATAGCGAGTCTCTTGGACTTGCTCGTAAACGGTCTCGGTCACGTTACGCATGACGGTGTAGCTTCCATCGGCGTTAGCCGATCCAGCTCCGTCAGCGACGGGTGACGCGCCATCAACGACGGTGCCGTCGCTGACCACTGACTCTCCGCAATTACTACAGCCTTGATAGCTGATCGCACCACAATAAGCGGCGCGTGCGGATTGAGCCCCCGAGACGATCGCAATGATCGCCAAGGCGGGCAATAACCACAGCCTTTTCATCTCTTCTTTCTCCAGAAAACACTTTTGGGTTGCAAAGGGACGCACTGGATGATGCGAGACCCATTGCTCACACCTTCCTGCACTTTTTGCGTGCACGTGCACTGCGACGAAAGACCCCCCGTTCAAGATGAATCCGACTCCGGTCACTGCACCCGAAAGTGCCGATCGTGGCCCGAATTAACCTCTTTCCCATCTACCCGCACTTCACGGTGGGAGGAAGATGGTGCGGACACACAAACTCTGCGTGCCAACGAATTGGGTCCTTATGCTGTCAATTCATCGTCTGCGTAAAGTGATCCGACCAAGTAAACAGCACGATCAGGGCAAAATAAGACGCCTAGGCTGTCCAGGAGTGCCGTCATTGCAATCCGTAACAGATGTAGCGATCGGGACGGCGGGGGGAACGGGCTTAGTTTCAGGTTTCAGATTTCACACTGGAGACTCTCCCCCCCGGTGATCCATTTTTCTGCCCGCTCCCGCGGCCCCTCTCCCGTCCGCTCGGTCGTTACAATCCTGCCATGCCCTCAGAACCGGACCCCAATTCGACTTCGGACCCCAACAGCGGCGTCAACAAACTGCCGCGGCCGGCCGTCGGGCGGCTGAGTCTGTACTTTCGCGAATTGCACCGCTTGGCCGATCAGGGCGAAACCCATCTCAACAGCAAACAGCTCGGTGCACTCGTCGATGTGTCTCCCGCCGTCGTCCGCCGCGACCTGAGCAGTTTGGGAACGATCGGCCGCCGCGGCGTGGGCTATCCGATCGACAAACTGACCGAACAGATCGGCGCGGTGCTCGGAAGTGGGCTGCAGTGGCAGGTCATCTTGGTCGGCGTCGGATCGCTCGGCGATGCCTTGCTCCGCTACCGAGGGTTCGAGCGATTAGGGTTTCGACTGGTCGCCGCGTTCGATCTCGACCCGGCAAAGATTGGAAAACAGATCGGCGGGGTTTCGATTTGGAATGCCGCCACGATGACCGGCAAGCTGGCCGAACTCTCGCCGGACCTGGCCATCCTGGCCGTCCCGGTCGACCAGGCGGCTTTCGTCGCCGCCGATTTGGTCGCCGCCGGCGTCAGCGGCATCCTGAATTTCGCGCCCACCACGTTGCGGTTGCCGGGATCCACGGCCGTCGTGAACGTCGACTTGGCCAGCGAATTGCAACGGCTCGCCTTCAGCGTCCAGAACCGCTGACGGTTGGATCGATTTTCTCGCGCCAAAACGCTAACTCGACATTGAGGGGTGCCCGGACGCTGACGCGAACCGGCTGATGTCAATCGATGATCAGCCGTTTGGCACGAGCCTACGGGTCCTGCGCTGGTCAATACCTTCTCGATTTAGCGGTATTGCGTTTGCGCCAAACGACTCATTCTCTAGCGCGGCCTACTGGAGCGTTTCACGCGCCTGTTGGACGGTGGCGACGGCCGCGGCGGCGGAATCCGCCGTGGCGGTCAGGTGCCCCATCTTCCGCCCGACTTTGGCGTCGGATTTTCCATACAGGTGCAGCGAAACCGATGGCACGGCCACCGCCCGATCCCAGCATGGCGGCTGTCCTTGGCTGCCCCACAGATCACCCAGCAAGTTGGCCATCGCTGCGCCGCCGACACGCAGTTCGGTCGATCCGAGTGGCAGTCCACAGACCGCTCGGACGTGTTGTTCGAACTGGCTGGTGTGACACGCTTCAATCGTCAAGTGGCCACTGTTGTGTGGCCGCGGCGCGACTTCGTTGATCAAGAGCGTTTCCGCGTCGACGACAAAAAATTCCACACACAGCACGCCGACCAGCTGCAACACGTCTGCAGCCCGGGTGGCGATCGTCGTGGCCAATTGTTGTTGTGCCGGCGACAACGTCGACGGGCAGAACGAGACGTCGAGGATGTGATTGCGATGATCGTTTTCAAACGGTGGAAAACAGCGGACTTCGCCACGGGTCGAACGCGCCACCACGACGGACGCTTCGCGCTCGAACGGGATCCATTTCTCCGCGATCCAAGAATCCGCCGACTCCCACGGCACCGCCGCCGCGTCGGAGGGGCCATCCAAGCGATGCTGTCCCTTGCCGTCGTATCCGCTCCGCGCCGTTTTGACGATCACCGGCCAGCCATGCTGCTCGGCAAACTCGCCGACGCCGGCGGCCGAATCCACCGCGGCGTAGGGTGTCACCGCCAGACCGGCATCGCGGAACGTTGTTTTTTCGACCAGTCGATCCTGTGCGGTGGCGAGGACATGGTGCGAGGGATACGTCGGCGCGAACTCGCTGCACCAGCGAATCGTTTCGGCCGGAATGTTTTCGAATTCCAGCGTGATCACCTGACACTGCTTGGCAAACTGTGACACGACCGCGTGATCGAGCAGATCGCCGACCACGGTTCGCGTGGCGACGTGTCCGGCCGGTTCGTCGGCCGAGCCGCAAAAGACCACGACGTCGTAACCCATCTGCATCGCCGCGATCGCAAACATCCGTCCCAGTTGTCCGCCGCCGACCATGCCGATGGTCGCCCCCGGCATCACCATCGAGTCGTTCGATTTCAGTGCTGACACGTCGAGATCACTCCAGTTCAGTGGCGGCGAGGACTTGCTGAGTCTGCTGTTGGATGAACGCTTCCAACGCCGCACGGACGGCCTCGTCACTGATCGCCAGCATGCGAGCGGCCATCAAGCCAGCGTTCTTGGCCCCGCTGGACCCGATCGACATGGTGGCGACGGGAATCCCGCCGGGCATTTGCACGATCGACAACAGCGAATCGAGCCCCTGCAGCGCCCGGCTCTGCACCGGAACACCGATCACGGGCAACGAAGTCTCCGATGCCACCATCCCCGGCAGATGGGCGGCGCCGCCGGCCCCCGCGATGATCACTTTCAGTCCCCGCTGACGCGCCGATTGGGCATAGGCGAACATCCGTGCCGGGGTGCGGTGGGCGCTGACGACGGTCCGTTCGTGCTTGATCCCCAAAGCGTCCAGGATCTCGCACGCCGGACGCATCGTTTCCCAGTCGTTCTTGCTGCCCATGATCACGCCGACCACAGCATCGGTGGCGGGGAATTGCGTTCCGTCGGTTTCGGGTGTCGTCATGCTCGCTGGTGGCGCTGGCGGAGGAGGGAAAACCGGTTCAACAAGAGTTTTAAAGCGAAACTCGCCAAACCGGAAGTAGCGAGAGTGGGAAAGAACAGTCGGCTCGGGTGGCTGCGGTTGGGGAGTCTGGCAGAAAAAGGGGGGGCAGAAAGTTGGGACGGTGCAGAGGAGACGGAGACAAGAAAATGGATGACAGGAAAATATTGAAGAAACCTGAAACCTGAAACCTGAAACCTGAAACCTGAAACCTGAAACCTGAAACCTGAAACCTGAAACCTGAAAACTTGAAAACTTGAAAACTTGAAAACTTGAAAACTTGAAAACTTGAAAACTTGAAAACTTGAAACTTGAAACTTGAAAACTTGAAACTTGAAACTTGAAACTTGAAACTTGAAACTTGAAACTTGAAACTTGAAACTTAACCC
>NZ_JBFHKV010000279.1:0-8689 GCF_041595215.1 Stieleria sp.
AGTCCGCTGGAAAGCTTGTACAACTCGTCCGCCGCGGCGGTGTCATCGAGCGTATTGAGCTCTTGCAATTCGCGCATGCCGATCGCGAACACGTTGGTGAAGATCGGTTCGTCGATCTGGCCGAGCAGCATGCTCAACCGGTGCTGGCCTTGTGCCAGGCCGTCTTGCCCGGTGACCGCCAGCTGGCCGACCACGTTTTCGTCGGTCATCTTGGCGTGGCGTCGGATTTGATAGCCGCCGCCCGGGCCGGTGACGCGAATCGCGCCGCCGGGCGTTCCGCCATAGATCGGCGGCAGATACTTGTCGCGACGTTCGGCCGTGAATCCGTACAGCATCGACCGCAGGAATTGCATCACGGTCGTCTTGCCGGCCTCGTTCGGCCCGTAAAACAACGTCATGCCGTCCGGTAATGAATCGATGCTCAGCCCGGTCCAAACGCCGAAGCCATCGATATTCAGGTCTTTGACTTTCATGATTTGTTCACCCAATTTGGCTTGCCGCCACGGAGCAGTTCGACGCCCAACAGCGTCGCTTGATCCAACGTTTCGATTCGACGCGTCTGTGGGATTTCGGCCAGCAGCGTCGTCGTGCTTGCCGGCAGTCCCGGATGTTCTTCGGTCATCGGTAACAGATTGGTCGCCGTGCTTTCGGGCTTGCGATGCTCGGCGGCAATCCGCAGATAGTCACCCAAGATCGTGTCTTCCTCGTGCCACGACTTGGGGTACTGTTGGGGCGGACGGATTCGCAGCGACGTGGACCAGGCGGCCGGCGCCCCGTGTCCGTATTCGTGACGCACCCAATCCAGTAACGCCTCGCCGTCGCCGATCTCGATCAACGACTCGCCGCTGTCGGCGGTGATGTCCCAGCCGATGATCAGGTGTCGGCCGCCGGCTTCGTGTTGCAAACGCACGATCCGTTCGCCGAGCAAGTTTTGGATGCTGCCGACCGCGGCAATTTCGTCGGCCCTCAGGCGGACGTTGCAGTAGCGAAACTGGTCGGCCGGCATTTCGCTGACCCGAACATTTCGTTCGGCGTCGACGTCGATGATGGAATACCCGTGTGAACCGGGTTCGCTCAAGGATCGACCCTGCGGTGAACCGCTGTAGACCGCTCGGATTTCGCCATCGGATTCCAGTTCCAGGCGATTGTGTTTACCGCCGAGGCACCAAAAATCGAATCGAGCCTCCTCGAGCATCTCCAGCGAAGCATCGCCGTGGCCGACGCCGATCGCGAATTCCTCAGCGGCCTCGCATTCAAACCCCGGGATGTGCAGCGAGGCGCGGCCGTCACTGCCGCGGCCGATCAGACGACAGATCGTTCGCCCGCCGCGTACGACGTTGACGTCGGTCGCGCGGTCCTTGGGAAACAGCGTCACGTTGGGCGGAATCACCACCGCTTCGGGCCACTTCTGTGGATCATCGACGGTGCCCGCCGCCCAATACACCGGCGTGTCGGCAGCGGCCAGTTTTTCAAACTGCTCCAACAACAGGTTCATTCCGTACGGCCCGGCGGCCTGGGGATTGAGCAGGTCGCCGGATAACACGACGAAATCAATGTTGTTGGAGAGCGCAGCCTCAAACACCGCCTTGACGGCTTCGTGCGGCGCGGTGGCCATTTGATCGCGCAGCGGCGGGGGCAGCTCATCCAAATCACCGAGTGGACTTTCCAAGTGAAAATCACTGGCGTGGATGAATCGAAAAGATTCGCCCGGCATCGGTTCCCTCCGTTAACGCTTGCAGCGTGTTCGCTTCATTGATCAATGGAGCGGAAGACTCTCGTAGCCTTCGTTGATGCTCCCTCATCAATCCCGTGACCGCGGCGAAGACGAACAACGTGTTCGCCCCGTTTCCCAGCCCGATTTGTGAAACAAACCAGGCCCTTCGGCCGCGCGGTGCTGCGAGTTTAGCGAAACGACGAAAAAATCACCAATCCAGTTTCCCGCACTCTGGGGGCAATTCCGTGAAACATTCGGGGCGCGGAATTGCTAGCAATACTTGCGAGCGGGCGGTGAGCGGCGGCGTGGGGAAGAAAGGTCAAACAATGGGTTGGTCAAAAAATGAGTTGGTGTTTACACCAATGACGAAACCCTCCCTGGCAGGGAGGGTCGAGCGAAGCGAAGCGAGGGTCGCTGGGTTGAGGGTACCGGTGATCGAACCGTCATTGCCGGCGTCTGGAACGGGCCTGGAGCCACGTCGCGTATTCGCCGATGCTGACGCGTCCATTCCCGTCGGCATCGGCGACTTCGGGCGATTGCAGCATTTTCTCGTATTCTGCCGACGTCAATTCCTGGTCACCATCGACGTCGTAGCGGGCGATGATGCGTCTGGCGTACTCCACCATTTTGGAGTCCAGGCCTTCCACGCCCAGCTTCTGTTGCTCGGCCAGTTGGCGCGCTTGTTGATTCAACTTGCGTACCTGTTCCATCAAGTTTGGAATCCAAGTCATCGCCCAGACCGCGACTTCGGGATCTTCGCTGTTGGCGAGTTCCATCAACAGCGGCAACGTGGCTTCGGTGGAAGATCCGACGATGTCGACCAGTGGTAGCACGCTTTTGGGATCATCCGTTTGCCGCAGTCGTTCGTTGACCAGTCGACTGGTTGGGTCGGGGTACCTTCGCAGTACCTGCTTCAATTGGTTTCGCAGCCTGGAATCGGATTTCGAATCATCACACTCAAGGTAACATTTAAAAACAAGCTCGGCCTGTTCTTGTGGTGGCAGCGTGCACAAGGCCAGCAGCTTGACGGCTCGCGAGAGTTCATCCACGTTCCACTGATCGGGGTGTGATGCGTTTTGCATCGACTGTCGGACGATCACATTAAAACGGGCATCGAGATAGTTTTGCCGCAACGCCAGATCGATCGCCCGATCCTGATGGGGGTCTGATGTATCGGCGGCTCGGGCACAGATCAGCTCCCGATAGTCCTTTTCCACCGCATCCACGACGGACGCTGTGGCAGTTGCGGCGGTCGTTTCCTCTGGCGGTGACGCAGACTCCGACACCTGGGCGATGCAGGGGGCGGACCCGATCGATAGGGCGATCGACAGTGTGGCAACGGACATGGATCGGTTCATCGTGATTCTCGCTTGGGGGTGAATCGCTTTCGGGTCGTTTGCTTCTAACCCCGCTTCATGCCCGGAGTTTCGCCTGCCAATCGGGCAGTGGATCACTTGTCTAAACGCTTGCCGTAAGCATCGACCAGTGGCGGTTCGTTGGTATCCGCCATCGCCTGATCGATCACAGCTTGCAACTGAGTTCGCGCCGCACGATCGTTTTCGTCGTCTTGCTGAACCAACGTCTCTTTTAGGGGCAGCTCACCGATACGAAACAACCGTCCATCGCGGAACAGCTTGTGGGTCTTGTTGAGCGCGAACACATGCCGGCTGAATTTTTCTTTGTCCCAGCCCGGACGTGGGTCATACCAAAAGAACGCTGCGTCCCGGCGTGGCGTCGGCTGACCGACCAATTGAGGCACAAAACTGATCCCGTCCAGGTGCTTGCCCGGTTGTTTTTCGACTCCGGCTAATTCCAGCAGCGTCGGGTAAAAGTCCGAGGCTTCGACGATGCCATCGACGACCGCGGGCTTGTAGCGGTCTGGGCAATGCACGATCAGCGGCACGTGGATCCCGGTTTGGGTCGGCATCGCTTTGCCACCGGGGATCGAACGGCCATCTTTCATTTTCGAGGTGACTTTCAGGTGGGTGCCGTTGTCGCTGTAAAAGATCACGATGGTTTCACGTGCGAGATTCCGCTGACGCAACCCTTGCAACAAAGTTCCCATCGTCGTGTCCATGTATTCGATCATGTCGCTTCCGTAACGCAGATGTTCCTGTTGCGGTTTGTCGGGGTCCCAGTCGGCGGAATCGGGCGTCGGCACGAACGGCCAGTGGGGCAGCGCCATCGGGTAGTAGACGAATTTCGGCTTGTCGGTTTTCTTGTCCAGGAAGGCCATGATTTTTTCGACCCAAACATCTTCGCCGTAGCGGCCGTGGTAGGTTTTGAGGGTCCCTTCGCTGCCGCGTCGGCCTTCCAACATCGTCGGGTTGGCGTAGCGAGATCCCTTGTCTTCGGTGTGCAGGGCATGGAACAACGCGTACTCATCGAAACCCGCGTCTTTGGGATGCATGCCTTTGCCGCGTCTGGCCTCGGCGCCCGGCAGATCGGGTGGATCGTACGACTGCAATTGCCACTTGCCGAAGATCCCGGTCGCGTATCCGGCATCGGTCATCGCGTGACCGAATGTGCGTTCGCGCGGATCGAGGATCCCGAAGTAGGTCCAGTTGCGATGGTTGTCTTTGCCGGTCATCAATTCCACTCGCGTCGGCGTACACAGCGGCTGCGAGTAGGCGTGGGTGAACCTGACGCCGGCGGCCGCCATCCGATCCAAATTCGGTGTTCGATAGGACACACCCCCGTAACAACCCAGTCCTTCAATGCCGATGTCATCGGCCATGACCAAGATGATGTCGGGCTGTTTGGCGCTGGCCCATGAAGGCCAAACACCGCAGCAAAGAACAGCAAGCAGAGGAATCAAACGTAGCATTCGTGATCTCGATCGACGTGAGGTGCAAGTCGGCAGCGCCCCATTCTACCGTGCGAATCTACTGTGTGGCGGGCCGCGATGGTGCGGTTGATCGGTGCCTGTGGGCATCCATCGCACACGGTCGAGTTGACGCAACCGTGATATACTGGAAAGTGAGATCTTCACCGCCCGCTCGCCACCGTCGATTCGATGTCTGCCGTCCCCAAATACATTCCGCGTTACACTGTCGATGACTACGCCGCCTGGGAAGGCGACTGGGAACTCTGGGACGGGATCGCCGTGTCGATGAGCCCCAGCCCCTTTGGTGCCCATCAACTATTATTGTTTAATCTTGCGGCAGAGCTGCGAACGCAAATCCTAAAACAGAAATGTGAAGCGGTCGTACTCGGAGAAATCGACTGGATCGTTTCGCGCGAGACGGTGGTCCGGCCCGATGTCGTGGTGATTTGTGGCGAGGCTCCCGAAAAACACATCGAATTGACGCCCCACTTCGTCGCCGAAGTCCTGTCTGCTTCGACTGCCGAGCGTGACCGCAGCTTTAAACGGGATCTCTATGACGAGCAAGGCGTCCCGATCTACGCGATTCTGGATCCCGAGTTAAAAACAGTCCAGCTCTATCGCCGCGATGGCGAAGGCAAATGGAGAAGTGAATCCGTCGTCGATTCCTTTGAGATCACACTGTGTGAAGACTGCGCCGTTACCATTCGACTTGCCGATCTGTTTTAAAGAAACTCGATACTTTAACGATCATGAAACTGAAAATCGGCCTCGGCGTGCTTGCGACGGTGCTCGTCGCTGTCGCTGTCATTTACTTCATCAACGCACCTCGATCAGGAAACATCAGCTATCCGTCGCCCAATGCGTATGACACGCTTTCTGAAGCGAACGGCAAGATGACGCCGCTGCCGATGGACTTCGACACCTCTCAGGATGTCGAAGCTCTACAAACCTACCTTGATGCCAATCTCGATCCGCTATCCTTGATCGATCAAGCCGCGCGACAGCGCTGTCTGATCCGCATGGCCGACATGCAAACGATGCAGGAAATGCATGACAAAGCAAATTACGCTCGGGGGCCGATGCGGCTGCTGTATGTCAAGGCTCGGCTTGCCGAACTCGAAGGCCGATCCGCCGATGCGGCCGATGCGCTGACAAAGATCGCAGTGATCGGCAGGAAGTCTGCTCACGGCGGCCTGCTGATTCATCAGTTGGTCGCAGTTGCCATTGAACGACAGGGGTTAGAGGGGCTGGCGCAGCTCGCTTCCAAACTGTCCGGTGATGAGAAGAAACGCATCGCAAAATTGATTCGGGCGGAAGACAAGGATGCTCCGGAGATTGACGCGGTGATCGAATCGGTGATGTACCGCGAGCATGACATGACCAAACGCGAGTACGGAACCTTTGCCGGCTCGTTCATGATCTGGCAACTCTCCGACAGTGAGGCCGCAGAGAAACCTCAGGAAATCCTTCGCAACGAATTGACTGAGATTCAAAAGCAACGTGAGGAGTTGCTGACGATGCTCCGCGTCGGCCCATAGGTCCGTTCTTGAATCGCGCCGCTTCGCCGATGAAGGATCGGCAGAAACAGCGAGACGTACCGTCCGGCTACGCGAGCTGGATCTTGTCTTTGGTCACTCGCAACACGTGCTCGCTGAGCGGGTGCGACTGTCGGCGGGCGTCCAGCGCGACGGTCTGACTGAGTTGTTGGTGCAGGTCCTCATCGACCGTCATCGGCCAGGCGATCAGGAAGTCGCGGTTGGGCACCCCGGCGTAGACTTCTCCGTCTTCGTCGCCGGTCAACTCCGAGATGATCCTGGCGCGGATCTCGGGAATCAGTATCCTGGCCGCATCGTAGCCATCGCCCGTTTGGATCGCCACCAGCGGAGCCGGACCGGGCATGACGGTCATCGGTAACGTCGGGCTGGACGTCACGATGTTCAGTTTGCCGAGTTCGATCGCATCCACCGCTGATTGGCCCCAGCGTTCCAGATCTTCGTTGCTGATGTAGGCATAACCGGTGTCACAATCACTGACCAGACTCGAGTGCACGTCGTCGGCGAAGGGGAACGTGATCGCACGGCCGACATCGGTGACTTTGGCGCTGACCAATTGAACTCTCAGCCTCGGTTTGACGTCTTCCCAGGCCTGCGGGATCGCTTCGGCGGCGCCATCGATCAGTTTCAACGCACCGGCGAATTTCTCGATGATCACCTGATCAAACTCTTCATCCGGCATGGGGGATTGCTGAAATTGCGCCCACAAGTTGCTCATCCCAAATTTTGCCGATCCGTCCGTGATGACGCCCAATTCCTCGCCGAGACGAAAGCCGCGTGTCGGAAATTCACGCTGGATGACCGAGAGGACGCGATTTGTGAAGGCTTCGAGCATGGGGGAGTCCAGACTGGCGAAGAAGAGTGTTGGCAAACCGACTCCTCAAGTCTAACGCGCTGTGCCACGAATGTCACAGGGCGACAAGTACCTGTCATTGAAACGCCCTGGCAAGCGATTTCGTATTACCCTATGACCTTGCGGCGACTCGTGCGAATCACGGCGCCAATGCAAAAATCCCTCCGGCCCACCATCGTGATGCTCAGGCAACGAAAAACACGATTCTCTTTTGAATCCCTCGAAGCTCGGCGACTGCTGGCGGCTGATGTCGCGTCGAACGATTGGATTGATCCGGCCACGGCGCCCCCGATCGAATCGGGCGTGACCGGTGTGGACCAATGGAGGATGGGGCCGTTTCAACAGCAGGTGCTATTGAACTCGGCTGATCTCGACGCGCCGGCGCAGCAGACCACCGGTTTTGAAACGGTGCTGAACAACGGTCCATCCGACAACCGGGTGGACATCGTGATTCTCGGTGACGGATACACCGCAGCGCAGATCGACAACGTTTATCTCAATCACGTCAACGGAATGTTGGAATACCTGTTCAATGCGGGACAAGATCCCTACCCGCGTTACGCCAACTTCTTTAATGCCCATCGCATCAACGTCATTTCCAACGAGTCCGGTGCCGATGAACCGCCCAACGGGATCTTCGTCGATACGGCGTTGGATGCCTACTATTTTTGCGGCGGGACGGAACGGTTGATTTGTATCAACAACACCAAGGCCAACGCGGCAAAGAATGAGGCGCTGGCCGGCGCGGGATTCAACGCCGAGATGCAATTTGTCTCCGTGAACGATTCCAAATACGGTGGCAGCGGAGGCAGCTACGCGGTCTTCGCCGGAGCCAACGGATCGGCCAACGAACTCGCCTTGCACGAAGTTGCGCACTCGTTCAACGACTTGGCTGATGAGTACGGGGGAAGTCCACTCTACACCGGAGGCGAACCTCGGGAAGTCAACGTCACCACCGATCCGCAAGGTGCGAAGTGGCAACGGTGGGTCGGGTATGATCAGCCCGGTATCGGCACGATCGGCGCTTATGAAGGGGCGCGATACTTTAACCAAGGTCTGTATCGTCCATCGAACAATTCCAAGATGCGCAGCCTGGGGCGACCCTTTGATGCGGTCAGCCGTGAAAAAATCATCTTGGACATCTATGACCTGGTGGATCCTGTTGATGACTGGTTGGACAACGCTCAGACGATCCGAGACACCGCTCCGGAGTTGTGGGTGCAGGCGATTGACTGGCAGGTCCAAGCGGTGCAGTGGTCCGTCGACGGCGTCGAGGTACCGGCCGCAACGGCGGGGACGTTCAATCTACGCGACGCCGGCTTCGGCCCCGGTGTGTACGACGTCTCGGCACGCGTCTATGACCCGACCGACTGGGTGCGCCATCAACGATCAACGCTGGAACAGACGATCGGCTGGACCGTCGAAGTGCTGCCGCCGCCCGAGGTGAAAAGTGTGCAGATCAATCACGGCGACTCCAGTCGTTCGCTCGTCACGTCGGTCCAGGTCACGTTCGATTCGTTGGTCGATGTTTCCGCATCATCATTTTTATTGACGCCGCGTGGAACGCAACAATCCATCGCCTTGAACGTCACATCGTCCACAACGACGACCGGCACGGTGGCAGATCTGAGGGTCCAACCCGGCGAATTCGTGCTCCAGCGTCAGGCCGCTGGGCTGCACTCGGTGCTCGATGGTCAATACGAGCTGAAAATCATCGCGTCGGCCGTCACCACCACCGTGGG
>NZ_JBFHKV010000280.1:0-8684 GCF_041595215.1 Stieleria sp.
AACCCGGGATTCACGTCCCGATCGATTTGCTCGGACGCGCGAATCACATTGGGCAGATACAGCACCGAGTAACCGATGTTCGCGTGCAGCCGATCGGTCAATCGGATCCCCAATCGGACGCCCAACTCGGGCACCAACGTAAACTCATCGCGACTCCGCGTGCCGCTGTTGGTCCGCTGCGCCAATAGTCCGCCGTCGTAGGTTTGGCTCGTCGCCTGATCATCAATGGTGGTGCTGCCGGAAACCCGTAGCGTTTGTTCGGTGTTCCCCAGGGCGACGCGCATCGACGTTTCCAACCAGGCTCGCTGAAGCAACATGCGATGCACGATGCCCAGCTGCAGTCCGTTGAACTGATTGGTCGTTTGAAACTGATCGGATGATGCAAACGTTTGCGGATCACTGGTGACTTCGCTGCGTCGGTTTTCGACGATCGACAGTGAATCGCGCAGACGAATGTTGCGGTAGCCGATGATCCAATCGGTGCGGTCACGCAGTCCACATTGTTGACAACACGCGCCATGCGTGGGGCAAAGCGAGACACGTCCGTCGATCAAGAACGACCGCAGGTTGGACTCGGTTCGAACGCGAACGTCGCCGCTGACCAAACCCGGGTACGCGATCAGCTCAGCCGTCTCGTCGCCGTCGGTGAGATCGAAGTACGGGCGTCCCAGGATCACGCTGCCGTCACTCGATCCGTTGTAGCGGTCATCGAGTTCGGACAATTGGAAGTACTCGGTTTCGATCGCGAAATTCCGTTGCGGAGAAATCCAAAGTCCGCCAGCGATCAAGAACCCGCCGGTCGAACCGTCGTTGAGCGTCTTGCCGCCGAATGCGACCGAGGTGCCGGCTTCACCGAGCGTGGCGGCGACGTCCTGGCCGGTGCCGTCGGGGC
Organism: Stieleria sp.; assembly: GCF_041595215.1. Lineage (NCBI taxonomy): Bacteria > Pseudomonadati > Planctomycetota > Planctomycetia > Pirellulales > Pirellulaceae > Stieleria > Stieleria sp. The sequence continues at coordinate 893 of NZ_JBFHKV010000280.1, forward strand.
TGGTCGTGACCAGCGGCGGGGAGTCCATGCCCGACACGTCCCACAGCAGATACTCGGCGCGAAGGAAAAGCCGCGAATCGATGCGGTTTTGAAAACGTGGAAGTAGCGGATCCCATTGGCGGAGACTGTCCACCGCCGGGCTACCCGTAAAAAGTCCGCCGCCGGCAGGCAAAACCGCCGATGAAGGGTTCCCCGCGGTGGGTGCGACCATTTGGTACGGATCGGAGGAATGGGTCCCGAACACACTGCCGTCCAGGTTCGGATTGAAAATCGCCCCCGGACGCTGGGCATGACTCAAATCAGCGGAAATCAGGGCGCCGGCGAGCAAGCACAGCTGGAAAAGTCGCCCTGCAGTCGCGCTACCGCCGGCTAAACTGGTCAGCCGCCGACTGGCAATGGCTCTCGACACGTGAAGCAACGGGCTGGTCTCCGAGCGAAAAAGGGTAGAAAATCGCCTGCGTCGCAGGATTTCGATCAAGTTTCCGGTGGCGGATGCCGACCGCGGTTGGAAATTGCGATAATTGACCGATTCACGTCAAGATGAAACGATAGGGTGTTCGCCAATTTGCACGTCGGCCCGGAAAGCCGACGCGCGGCGACCGCCCCCCAAAACTTCGATTTACCCCGCCCTCGACAAAATCCACCTTCCCTTTGAAAAGGACCCTTCCATGCGATCCCTCGCTTACGGCGCCGCGATCTTGGCTGCTGCCGGAATCATGTACATGATCTCAACCCTACCGACCGAGCCCGCTGCCGAAGCGGTCCCCTCCTCGGCGACTCCAGCGGATGCGGTCGCAATCGCGCCCGACGCGGAGGTGACGACGGCATCGTTGACGATGACGGTTCCTGAAATGCATTGCCCGTTTGCCTGCTACCCCAGCGTGAAAAAGAACCTGGAGAAACGCTCGGACGTGGTCGCCGTCGAACTCGCTCCGCAAAAAGAAGAAGGCATCATCGATAACCCCCAAGTTATCGTGACCTACAAAGACGGATTTGACGCCGAACAGGCGATCGCCCAGTTAGAAGCCGCCGGGTTCACCGGTTCAACCGTCGCCAAGAACGAGTGAGTGACGCGACCGGGGCAACGCCGCAAAGCAACGTAGCTCTGCAAAGCAACGCAGTCCGGCAGAGCGACGCGGTTCTGTTGGTCGGTCACGGGACCCGCGATCCGGCCGGGACCGAGGAGTTCTTTCAACTCGCGTCGGTCTTGGCCGAGCGGCTTGCACCGCTGCCGGTGGAAGGCTGCTTGTTGGAATTTCAGCAGCCCACGATCCCCGAAGCTTGGCGAACGTTGGTCCGACGCGGTGCGAAACAGATCCGTGTCGCGCCGTTGCTGTTGTTTGCGGCCGGACACGCCCGAAGCGACATTCCCGATGCGGTTGCCGCATGCGCCGCGGAAACTCCGGGCGTATGCTACAGCCAATCCGGCCCCCTCTCACGCGCACCGACGATCATCGCGTTGCTGTCCAGCCGGATCCGGCAAGCCGCCGATCGGGAAGCGATCCAGATGGACGATTCGGTCGCGCTGGTGATGGTCGGCCGGGGCAGCTACGACCCCTGCGCGAAAGCCGACATGCGTGTGCTCGGTGAAATCGTGGCGCGGCGATGTGCGATGCCCCATCACGCGGTCGGTTTTTACGCGATGGCCGAGCCCAAGCTGCCCGGCGTCCTGGACGAGGTTGCCGACCGCTCCGGGATCCGAACCGTGATCGTCCAGCCTCATTTGCTGTTCCAAGGCCGTTTGTACGACGCGATCGCCGCTCAAGTCGCCGAGGCCTCGCGGCGTCACCCGCAGGTGCGATTCGTTGTGGCGGACTACTTGGGCCCGACGGCCGAAGTCGCTGAGGCATTGGTCCGACGCGGATTCGCCGAAATTCCCGACTCGCAGACCTGATGCGTCGGGAATTCAACTTCACCACACTCGCGGACATTTGCCGGGCCGTTTATCATCGGTGCCCTTCGCCAGAACGGTTTTTTCTTCCATCCCTCTGATCGCTGCTATGTCATCTGCTACCGAACCTGAAGTCAAAGATCCCTATTTCCAGTCGTTGTTCGCCGATCGCATCGGCGGGGCAAACTATGGAAAGAGCACCGAGATCTACAAGTTCGAAAAGATCAAACGGGCCAAGCGGAACGCCTTGGCGGCCCACCCGGATCGCCAATTGCTGGATTTCGGGATCGGCGAAAACGACGCGATGGCCGACGAAGCGGTGCGGCAGGTGATGGCGACTGAAATCAATCAGCCCGAAAACCGCGGCTACGCCGACAACGGCGTGATCGAATACAAGCAGGCCGCCGCGCGGTTCATGAAGCGGCACTTTGACGTCGACTTGGATCCGGCCACGCAGATCAACCATTGCATCGGCAGCAAGCCCGCCTACGCCATGTTGCCGGCCTGTTTCATCAATCCCGGTGACGTGACGCTGATGACCGTGCCGGGCTACCCGGTCGCGGGCACCCACACGCGCTACTACGGCGGTGACGTGTTTCGGTTGCCGCTGTTGAAAGAAAACAATTTCCTGCCCGATTTGGATTCGGTTCCCGACGACATCTATCGTCGCGCCAAGTTGTTGGTGCTGAATTACCCGAATTCCCCGACGGGACGATTGGCGACGCCGGAGTTTTTTGAAAAGGTGGTCGCGTTGGCCAAGGAGAAGGAATTTGTCGTCGTTCATGACGCGGCGCACATTCTGCTGACGTTTGACGGCAAGCCGACCAGTTTCCTGGAAACCCCCGGCGCGATGGACGTCGGCGTCGAAGTCCATTCGATGAGCAAGGGATATGACATGATCGGTTGGCGGATGGGTTTCGTCGCCGGTCACCCGCAAATCGTCTCCGCGTTCGCGGACGTCAAGGACAACAGCGACAGCGGCCAATTCATCGCGACCCAAAAGGCCGCCGCCGCGGCGCTCGACGACGACTCGATCCCGGCTCGCATCAAGGCCAAGTATCAACGCCGGATGGAAAAGCTGGTCGCGGTGCTGAAAGATTGCGGCTTCGATTGCGAGATGCCCGGCGGAACGTATTTCCTCTACACGCCCGCCCCGAAGGGGACCGAAAGTGGTGAAACGTTTGACAAGGCCGAGGACGCGACGCGGTTCCTGATCGAACAACTCGGTGTCGTCACCGTGCCCTGGGACGATGCCGGATCGTACCTGCGTTTCAGTGTCACCTACGTGGCCGACAGCGAAGCCGACGAAGACGCTTTGATGGCCGAAACCAAACGGCGGCTCAGCGAAGCCAAGTTCACGCGTTAGCGAGGGCTCGCGCCAGCCCGCTCGCGAACAAGTATCACTCCGTTTGGTGTCAAAGGAGAGCGGCAGCGAACCGAGTATCCCGGAGGGATGCCAGCGAGTAGCCGGAGGTCAGCGCAGCGCCACCTCCGGGAAGCAGGTCCCACAATCCCCCTCGACCCCGGACGGGGTCGCAGCGAATCCATCCGCCGGCGGTGCGGCAGTCTGCATTCGCAAGGGAGTTGACGGGTGAGCGTGTGCGTGCGGGCTGGCCGGGTCCGAGGGCGCCGACGTCATTTGCTTCGACACCCTTCGGGGTCGCGTCTGGCGGGGGACCGGATGTCCGGAGGTGTCGCTTCGCTCACCTCCGGCTACTGGCTTTGACCCCGTCGGGGTCATGCCGCGCACTTTGGCGTCGAAAGTAGTAGCGGTATTGCGCTCGCGCCAGCCCGCTAACCCCTTCTGCGCCAAGACTTCGGCCGCAACAGCGCGGCCAAAAACACGATCGCGCAAACCCGCGCCGGCCAGTCACCGATTGTCATCACCAGACTGGTCCGGCTGTCCAAACTCGGCTTGGCAATCACCCATCCGTTGCCGCCTTGAGGCAACTCCTCGACGACACGTCCGTTGCTATCGATCCAGGCCGTCGGCCCGTTGTTGGCGGCCGACAAGATCGGCCGGCGACAGGCGACGGCGACGAATTGGGCGCATCGTTTGTGATGCGTGATGACGCTGGAATCATCAAACCAGGCGTCATTGGTGACGGTCACGATCGCGTCCGGCAATCCGCCTTCGTCAGCCTTGAGTTCACGCAGGTGATTGATCGCGACGCGTTCGACCGCGGTCTCGATACAGATATTGGGGCACAGCGTCGTCGGACCGACGTGAAACCGTTTGGCGTGCTCGCCGGGCGTCAAACCGAGGTTCTTCGGCACCCAGTCGCGAACGATCGGCACGTGTTTGACCAGTGGAATGTACTCGCCGAACATGACCAGGTGCATCTTTCCGTACCAGTCGACGACGCGGCCTTCCGCACCGACGTGGACGATCCCGCTGTACATCTTCGTCGTCGGCCCATCGTCGATTACCCCGCAACCGCCGATGATGTCAGGCTTGGTCGCCTGGGGGCCATTGCTGGCCGCCAACATCGCTTGCAACGATCCCGCGCGAAATTGAAATCGCTTGCGGTGCTCGGCGGTCATCGCTTGCTCTTCTTCCCGGCTGAGCCCCAATTCCCGAGCCATCGCGCCGTCGCCCTGGCCGGCCATCCAAGGGATCATGCCGGTGAACATCGACTCGGGCCAAACAACGGCATCGATCGTTTCATCGGTCGACTGGAAAGCGCGAATCGACTCTTGCGCGTAGGCGTCAAACAACTCCAACTCGCGCGAACGGTCTTGATCGTATTCCACCGGTTCGTTGCGTCCGATCAACGCGATCGTCGTCGTGGACGGTTGCGTCGGTTGCTGTAAACGATAACGGCCATAGAGAAACGTTGCCGAGAGCAGCACGAGGGCGGCGATACCGCAGGTCACGACGCTGCCGATCGAAGGAGCGAAAGGGTTGGCCGCGTCGGCCGATCCCGTCGTCGAGCACCAACGCCATCGCCATGCCGACACCACGGCCACGTTCACAACCACGATCACCAGCGAGACCGCGTAGCTGCCACCCAAGTCGGCGATTTGAATCAGCGAGGGGACGTCGGCCAAGGTGTGGCCGAGCATGACCGCTGAAATTCCCGTCAGCATGTAGTTACGAATGCACTCCATGCCGACCCAAGCGAGCGGCGCGGCGAACACCATCGCCAGCCCCAGCCGCATCAAACGGCGCAGCACCACCACAAAGGCGACCGGGTAGATCGCCAGATAGGCGGCCAGTGCGATCCAACAGGGATAGATCAACGGGTTAGCAAACCGCAGCCCTTGCAACGTCAAGGCCCAATAGCCGACCGCGGCCAAGTACAAGACCGCATACTGTCTCGATGAAATCGTCGCCTGCGTTGCCGCAAGCAGCAGGGGAGTGACGGCGATCGCTGCGAGCGGCCACCAGCCCAAGGGAGGCTGGCTCAACCAAGGCACGACCAGCGACGCCATCGCGATCCACCACCAGGTTCGTCCGACGGGCGGCTTCGTCGACGACGTTTTCGCGGGCGACTCGGTTTCAGTAGGGGGGGCCGATTTGTTCATGCCCCAGATCCTAGGCAAATGCGTCGGTCAGCGGAATTCAGATCTCTTGATCGGCGAACGTCAGACGCGGAAAAAATGTTAGATTAGTACATGCGATCCTTCATCCTCGCACCCTTCTCTTTTCCCTGACGCTCCCATTGAACATGAAGCCACCCGAATACCTCGGCCCCTACCGGATCGGAGAGACCCTCGGCACGGGCGGAATGGGATCGGTGTTCAAAGCCAAACACGCCAAATCCGGCCAGGACGTTGCGGTCAAATTGATCGCCTCGCAAATGTCCGACGAAATGCGTTTTCGGCGTCGATTTGACACCGAAGTCAAAACGCTCAAGCTGCTCAGCCACCCGAACATCGTCAAACTGATCGGATTCGGCGAAGAGCACGGCATGCTGTTCTATTCGATGGAGTATGTCGAAGGCGAAACGCTTCAGGAGTTGATCCGTCAACAGAAAAAGCTGCCTTGGATGACGGCCCTGGATATCTCGATTCAGGTCTGCGCCGCGCTCAAACACGCCCACGACTTCGGCGTGACGCACCGGGATCTGAAACCGGCCAACCTGGTGGTGCAGCGTGACGGAACCGTCAAACTGCTGGACTTCGGGATCAGCAAGATTTTCGGCGAGAATCAGACCGCGGTCGGTTCGATCATGGGCACGGCCGACTACATGGCGCCCGAACAAGCCGACGGATCCGGAGTCACGTCGCGGACGGACCTGTTCGCACTCGGCTGCGTGATGTACTCGATGTTATGCGGAAAGCCGCCGTTTCGCGGCAAGAACATCACCGAAGTCATTTCGGCGTTGCAGCACAAGGATCCGGTGCCGCTGGATATGATCGATCCCGACTTGCCCGACGATGTCGTCCAAATCGTCAGCGAACTGCTGGAAAAGCAGCCCGAGAAGCGGCCGCCCACCGCCTTGGCAGTGATGAACCGCTTGAAAGCGATGCGCGCCGGCTTGCATCGGATGCAGACCTTGTCCGATCGTACGGGCGAAAAGCCGGAAACACCTTCCAGCGCAGAAACCAAACACCAATCCGCCGACGAGCCAGACCCTGACGAATCCGACTCGGGGCGACCGACGTCGGATCGCTCGGGACCAGAATTTGACACGACCGGGCCGGAGAAACCCAACGGCGGCAAGAAGACCCGCGTGCAGGCCGGCAAGACGCGGCCGGAAGACACCGTGCCGTTTTGGGACATCAGCGACGGCAACCAGACCTCGGTCTCAAGCGTGGACCCCTCGGCGCGCACGGTCCACACCGAAGGACACAGTGGCAAACGCGGAACCGTGCTCAGTACCGCCGCCACTGCGGCGTCGGACGACCGTCGGTCGCCGGATGATTCGACGGTCGATCCCGATGCCCCGAGCAACCGCGACACGTCGGTCGGCTTGAGCGGAAAGACTCACTTTCAAACCGTCTCCGATGGCGAGGTCCGCGAAGGGTTCTTCGTGACCCCCAAAACCAAGACGGAACACCCGGCGCTGCGGATCGTTTCAATCGTCGCGCTCTCGCTGATCCTTCTGGTCGGTGTCGTCTTCCTGGTCGTGTCCACGCGAGGGCCGACGGCGGAAGAATTACTCGCCAAAATCGACAGCCCGGACAGCTCCGTTCAATCGTTTCAGATCCAAGACGAGATGGAACGATTCCTCAAGCTGTTCCCCGAGCACCCCAGAGCGGACGAGATTCGTCAGCGAGAAAAGATCTATCGCGTGGAAGCGGCCGTGCGACGATTGAAGCTGAAAGCCAAGCTGCGAACCAGCGAAGGACCGCTGTACGAAAAAACGTTTCTCGAAGCGATGGCGCTGCGGCAAAGCAATCCGCTTGCGGCGCGTGAAAAACTGCGGCAGTGGATCGCGGTCTTCGGTGATGCCGAAGACGATGACGGCGAGCCCGCGCGGTTGGCCCAACTCGCCGAATTCGAAATCGCCCGACTCTCCGATGCACAGTCGGAAATGCAAGCAGCCCCGGGAGACCCGAAGTTGGCGGAGCTGATGCGGCGGATCGACCGCGCCGAACAGTTGCCGTCCGAACAACGCAAGACGCTCCTGGAGGGCATCGTGACGCTTTATGAAGGTCAACCCTGGGCGAGTGAGGCACGCCAACGAGCGATGTCGTTGTTACACGAACCCGCGCCGGACGACGCGTCGCAGCCGGACGACGCGTCGCAGTGAGCGTGGGTTGCATGCGCCTCGTGGTTTGCAATCAAGAACCCCAGCGGGAAGCGTTACGGCCTGTTGATTTAATCCGATCGCACGTGGGATTAGCCGTTTCGCGCAAGCGTACGGGCATTCATTATGTCGATTACTCACCGGCGCCCGTAGGCTCGCGCCAAACGGCTGATTAAATCAACAGGCCGGTTAGCCAGTGGCG
>NZ_JBFHKV010000281.1:0-8651 GCF_041595215.1 Stieleria sp.
ACGAGGCGACGAGTCCTTGCCAATTTGCCGACTACAGAGGACTCGTCGCCTCGTCCACTACCGCCTACCCGAGCCTCGTCCACTACCGCCTACCCGAGCCTCGTCCACTACCGCCTACCCGAAAACGAAGGTGCGGCGGACGACTAGCGAACCGGATCAAGGCCGAGGGCTCGTCGTACCAGCCCGATCTGGCCGGCGTGAATGTGTTCGTGCAACGGGCAAAACAGAATCGCGCCCAACTTGATCGGATAAGCGGCGTAGGGCATGTCGATCGGCTCGAGCAACAAGTCCGGCGAAACCGATTCCAACACCTGCAGCCCTGATTCATAGACCCGGCCGAGACGCTCCAACAGCTCCTCGGGACTCGGTTGGCCCTCCGGATCCGACTTGGGCGTCGAGCCGCGTCCGTACGCTTTGCGGAATCGCCCCGGAATCAGGTCCAAGTCTTCGCTCTGCCGGCCTCGGATCCGGAACATCAACAGACCGTATTGGCTGACCGTCAGATGCCCGACTTGCCACGCGATGTTCGTCGGCAAGCCATCGGGAATCGTCAGCCATTGATCGTGCGGCGTCGCGTCGAGCAACTCGAGCGTGTAGTTGCGCGCGAATCGAATCTGCTCGATCGCTCCGGTCAGCATTTCGCGGGCGGATTCGGGCGACGGCAGTGAAACGCTCGACGCCGACGTGGATTGATTTTCGGATTGGCTCATGCGGCGATCATAACAATTTCGATGGCCGCTTTCTCTACCCACCATTTCAGGCAACGCAGTGAAGCATTGATTCCCTGCGTTTGACGAGGTGTTAGCGGCAGGGCGCAAGCCCTCCGGTCCCTCATCGTTCCCCAAACACCGGAGGACTCGCGCCCAACCGCTAAAAAATGCTTCACAGCGTTGCATTTCAGGGTCGCAGAACTCGCCACCCGCATTGCGATTCAGCCCGCTTTCTTCTCCCCACGGGGTTTGCGGGCCGGTTTGGCAACCAGTCGGATTTCGGGCATCAACACCCGGCCGCCGTGGAACGTGCGTCGCCCGTCGATCGTGTGATCGAACACAAACACACCGGCCGCCGCCCCCGCACGCGGCGAGACCCGCAGGATCGCCGGATGCCCGCAATGCGTGCAACGCACTCGCAAACCGTGTGCGTCAAGCATCTCTTGGATCGACCGGGCCAATTCGCGATTCGCTTCCATGCTGCCCAACGTCCGTCCGCTCATCTGTGCCAGTTGGGCCTGGATGGCGAGGCGGATCTCTCGTTGCAGACGGTTCATTTCTCGCTTCAGCTCGGCCAACATCGCCGTTGCGACAGCCGCGTCGGAACCATCCTCCTGGGCTATCTTGCCACCACCCTGACAGGCATTTTCCGCCTCCTGCTCCTCGTTGGGCGGCGACGGAATCGGGGGATCGGCGTTCGGTGGTCTTTGCGGAGCGTTCATTTCAGTGGACAATCATATACAAACTGTATATGATGTCGAGTCGAATCGCCAAAACCGGTACACGACGCCCCCGCTGGCGAGCATTCGCGTGGCATCGTTCAGGTCAACATGGAAACGGCTCCTAAGATTTACTACTGTCGCCTGATCCCCAGTCCTTTGTCCTTTTTCATCGCAGACCCCTCCTGATCCATGTCGGTTAATCAGCAAACCGTTGAAGAAACCAAGGCGCAGATTCGCGGCTTGGTGAACGAGATCGCGGCGCTCGCCAAGAGCGGCGCGACCGCCGAGGAGTTTTATCCGGAGCTTCTCAGCCGGATCATCACGGCCCTGGCCGCCGCCGGCGGTGCGATCTGGCTGCTCGACGACGACAAACAGCTCAAGCTGCAGTACCAGATCAACGCCGAGCCGTCGATTTTGGCCAGCGACACCGATGATGCGGTGCGTCACTCGCGGCTGATCGGCCGCGCCGCCAATGCCGGCCAATCGGTGCTCGTTCCGCCCTACAGCGGCACGACCGATGGCGACGCTGAGGGCAACCCGACACGTTATTTATTGGTGCTCGGTGCGCTCGCACACGATGGCCACAAGGACGGATTGATCGAGGTCTTTCAGCGACCGGACACGGCGCCGGAAACCCAGCGTGGTTACTTGCGTTTTCTCGAGCAGATGTGCTCTTTGGCGGCGGAATGGTTGCGCAGCCAAAAGCTGCAGACGCTCGGCGATCGTCAAACGCTCTGGCAACAAGCCGACGCCTTCGCGCGGGCGGCCCATGAATCGTTGGACTTGAAAGAAACAGCCTACGTGGTTGCCAACGAAGGTCGCCGCTTGATCGGCTGCGACCGCGTCAGCGTGGCGATCAAAAAAGGCGGCAAGTGCAAAGTCGAGGCGATCAGCGGTCAGGACACGATCGAAAACCGGTCCAACATCGTTGCCGCCCTGAACAAGCTGGCCACGCGCGTCTGCGCCGCCGGCGAGCCGCTCTATCACGACGGTGCGACCGAAGACCTGCCGCCCCAAATCGAAGAAGCGTTGGAAGACTACGTCGACCAATCCTACGGCCGAAACATCGCCGTGCTGCCGCTGCGTGAACCGCAGCGCAAACTCGGTGCCGAGGAAGACTCCGGTGCGGCCGGTGAAATCGACCGCGACGACGCGCACCGCGGCGAAGTCATCGGCGCGCTGATTGTCGAACAGATCGAGACCGACATTCCCGAACAGATTTTCCGTCAACGTTGCGACTTGGTGTACGAACACGGGACGCGGGCGATCGCAAACTCCCAATCGCACAGCAACTTGTTTCTGATGCCGATTTGGCGAGCGCTCGGCCGGGCGACGTGGATCTTGCGTGCCCGAACGCTTCCCAAAACCATCGGCATCGCCGCGTTGGTTCTGGCCGTGATTCTGGGCCTGACCTTCATCCAAAAGGATTTCAATCTTTCCGCCGAAGGCAACTTGGAACCCACCGTTCGCCGCCAGGTGTTCGCCGCGATCGATGGCGAAGTCATCGATGTTTTGGTTCAACGCAACAGCAAGGTCACCAAGGGGCAAGAGTTGGTCCGGCTCCGCAACCCCGAGATCGCCATCCAGTTGGAAGAACTCGAAGGCCAGCTTCGCAGCACGTTGGCAGAATTGAGGAAGGTCAAGGGCCAGCAATTCGGTCAACTCGAACCCGCCGACCGAACGGCACTACAGGGCCAGGAGTTTGAGTTGGAAACCAAACTCACCTCGTTGCAACAGAAGCTGAAACTGCAACGCGAGCGGGAATCGCAATTGACGATCCGCGCCCCGATCGACGGCGTCGTGACCACCTGGGATGTGGAAGAAACACTTCGCAGTCGACCGATCATGACCGGTCAGGTATTGCTGGAAATCGCCGATCTGACACAGCCTTATTCGCTGGAGCTGCAGCTACCGGAAAAACGCGAGGGGCACCTGGACGCCTACGTCATGGAAACCAAAGAAACCGAGTCGCTCAAAGTGACCTACATTTTGGCGACCGACCCGACCATGGATCCGCTCGACGCCACCTTGCCGATGAACAGCATCTCGCCTCGCGCCGAGGCGCACGAGGAGCACGGCGCGGTCATCGAAATGGAAGCGTTGCCGGACCAAGAACCCTTGAGAGCACTGAAACCCAGCCCGGGAGCCTCGGTGATCGCCAAAATCCACTGCGGTCGGGCCTCCAGCGGGTTCGTCTTTTTCCACGAGATCTGGGAATGGCTTTGCAAGTTCTTCTTCTGATCCCACGACGCATCATCTGTTCGACTCCTCAATCACAGATCACCGATTCAATGTTCAAACGAAACGCTTTTTTTCTCGGCACCCTTCTCGGCGGCGTGATGGCCATCGCCTTGCAAGTCACACCGACGTGGGCACAGTCCGCGATCGATAGCGATGCAGGCATCTTGGTGGAAAACTGCATGGTGCGGTTCATCAACAAGACCAAGGTCCCGTCGGAGACACAGGGCAAGCTGACCGAACTGCCGGTCGAAGAGGGCATGTCGATCAAGAAAGGCGATGTCATCGCGATCGTCGATGACAAGCAAGCCCGGTTAGCGCTCGAGCTAAAACAGGCCGAAGAACTGGTCGCCAAACTGAACGCGCAAAACGACGTCAACAAACGTGACGCCGTTCAAAGCGAAGTGATCGCACGCCAAGAAGCAGCCGCCTATCGCGACTTGTACGCCAAGGGTGCCGCACCACAGTTTGAAATGTTGAAAAAACAGGCCGAAGCGGATCGGGCCATCCTTCGCATCGAACTGGCGGATCTGAACGAAAACACCGCGATGGCCGAATACGTCGCCAAGCAGATCGGGACCAAACTCGCCCAGTCGGATATCGAGATGCGAACCATTCGCGCCGAATTCGACGCCTATGTCGAAAACCGATTCGCGCAACTGGGCGAATGGGTTCAGCCGGGCAGCCCGATCGTGGAACTGGTGCAAATGGACTTTGTACGCGTGGAAGGATTTATCGACGCGTTTCGCTACGCCGGCCAAATTCAAAAAGGAGCGGACGTCAAAGTCGAAATCACCGTCGGCGGAACAAGCACCAATCCCATCACGAAGACCTTCGTTGGGAAAATCGATTACGTCAGCATGGAATTGGATTTGAACAAGCGACACCGCATCTGGGTCAAGGTTCCCAACGAACGCGACGGCGACGATTGGCTGATCAAACCCGGCATGCGGGCGACGATGCAGATCGCACCGCCCACGGCAGCAGGTGGGTTGTTTTAGGTTTCAAGTTTCAAGTTTCAAGTTTCAAGCTTGAGCGTTCAGTTCCTGATCCCCTTTTGGGTCCCTTGTCGAAATAGATGGCCACACTTGCCGAATCTCTCGTCAGCAGTTCGTCGCGCCCGCTCACGGTGCGCAAACGTCCTGATTTGACGTCCAGTCGACATCGCTATCAGGGAACGGGCTACTGGGTCCTGAAAGAACCCGTCGGGCTGCAGTACTTTCGTTTTCATGACGAAGAGTATTTCATTTTGAACATGCTCGACGGGCATGTCAGTCTGCAGCAGATCAAGGACGGATTTGAACAGCGATTTGCTCCTCAGAAGATCACCTTCGGCGACTTGCAGCAATTCATCGGCATGCTGCACCGCAGCGGCTTGGTGATCAGCAATTCGCCGGGCCAGGGTAAAGCACTTCGCCATCGCGGGCGGAAGAAAAAGAACAAAGAGATGATGGGCAAGATGGCCAACGTCTTTGCCCTGCGGTTTCGCGGTTTCGACCCCGAACGCATCTTGAATGCGATCCTGCCGTGGTTCGGCTGGATGTTCACCGTTCCGGCACTGCTGTTCTTCGTCGGGCTGTTCGTGGCCGCCTCGTTGATGTTGGCGACGCAATACGAAACGGTCTACGCGCGGCTGCCGACGTTCCAGCAATTTTTTGCGGCCGATCGTTGGTTGATCCTGGCCGCGACGATGGCGATCGTCAAAGTACTGCACGAGTTCGGGCACGGGCTGAGCTGTAAAAAGTTCGGCGGGGAGTGTCACGAGATCGGCTTCATGTTGCTGGTCTTCACGCCCTGCCTGTACTGCAACGTTTCCGATTCGTGGATGCTGCCGAACAAATGGAAGCGGGTTTGGATCGGCGCCGGCGGGATCTATGTCGAAATGATCTTGGCCTCGCTTGCCGCCTTTGTGTGGTTCTTGACCGAGTCGGGGACGACACTCAACGACCTGTGTTTGAACATGATGTTCTTGAATGTCGTCAGCACCATCTTGGTCAACGGGAACCCGCTGCTGCGGTTCGACGGGTATTACATCCTGATGGACATGTTGGAGATTCCCAACCTCCGTCAGAAAAGCACCGAAGTCCTGAAACGTTGGTTTCAAAAGACCTGTTTGGGATTGGAACTGCAAGACGACCCGTTCTTGCCGACGCGGGGGCGCGTCTATTTTGCACTCTTTACCATCGCCAGTGTGATTTATCGCTGGGTCGTGGTGTTCTCCATCTGTTGGTTCGTGATCAAGGTGCTCGAACCCTACGGTTTGGAAGTGATCGGCCGGATGGTCGCGGTGATCGGTTTTTCGGGACTGATTGCTCAGCCCGTGATTCAAACATGGAAGTTCTGTCGAACTCCTGGGAGACTTTCGAAAGTGAAACGTTTTAATGTGATGATCACACTGTCGGTCGTCTCGGTGATCATCGCCGCGGTGTGTTTCATCAAGCTTCCGCACCACGTGGATTGCGCCTTTGAAATTCGACCGACCGAAGCCGGACGGGTCTACGCGGGCAGCGTCGGGCAAATCGTCGACACCGTGGCTCCCGGTCAATTCGTCCAGGCCGGCGAGACGATTGCGGTGTTGAAAAATCCAGACCTTGAAATGCGAATGAAGGACCTCGAAATCGAAGAGGCCGTGGCGACGGTTCAACTGCAAAAGCTGGCCGACCGCGTCTTCTCCGATCGATCGCTCGCCGCACAACTCGAGACCCAGCAAGAGATCCTGGACTCGATCACCGAACTGAAGAAGAAAACTCAAGTCGAAATCGACAGACTGACGATCACGGCGCCGATTTCCGGCGTGGTCATTCCGCCCCCGCGCCGGCCCGAACGAGACAGCAACGACGGCCAGCTACCGTCCTGGTCAGGGTCTCCCTTGGAATTGCAGAACCGCGGCGCGATGCTGACCTCGGACGACTTGCTGTGCGAAATCGGCAACGCAGATGACTTCGAAGCGATCTTGGCCATCGACCAAGGCGACGTCCAATTGGTGCGCGAAGGCCAATCGGTCGACATGAAGCTCGATTCGCGGCGACTGGAAACCTTCTCCGGAACGATCAGCGAAAAGTCGCGTGAACCGTTGCGGATGACGTCCACATCGATGTCCAGCCAAACCGGCAGCGACCTGCAGACCGAGATCGATCCGGCGACCGGACAGGTCAAACCGCGGAGCGTGACCTACCAAGCCCGCGTGCCGCTGGAAATCCTCGATTCCGATCTGCCGCTACGACCCGGATATCGCGGCAGTGCCAAGATCCACGTCGACAAGAAATCACTCGGGCAACGACTGTGGAGAGTGATCGCCAAAACCTTCAACTTTGAGTTTTAAAGCGATGATGCAATCTGTCTTGCCCGCTTGCTCTCATTTCCCTATTTACACTCTCGAATTTCCTAGTCGACGCACTTTGCCTCTAGTTAACTCATTGCATCAAGCATGAACTGAATTTCCCTTGTGGATCGGTTTTCGTGGCCCATCACGGCCGTTAGGATGAATTCCTCGCGGTGTCGCGATCGGTGAAAACCGAACCCAAAATCGATCTTTCCCCTTTTTGAGCGATCCGTTTTCTGCTTTGGATCACGATCGCGACCCTAACCTTTGTGGAGAACTCTCATCGATGGCTGATGAATCCAAGAAACCTGAAGCTGCAGCACCACCGGCCGAACAAGCGCAGACGCAACAGCCCGTTCAAGTTCAGGTGAACGACAGCAACACGTTGGCGACCTACGCAAACTTCTGCCGCGTCACCGGATCGCCGGAAGAGCTGATCGTCGACTTCGGTCTCAACCCGCAGCCGATCGGCGTGCCGAAAGAGCCGATCGAAGTCAAGCAACGCATCATCGTCAACTTCTTTACCGCCAAGCGTCTGCTGGCCGCATTGCAAATGTCGATCGCTCGTCACGAAGCCGTTTTCGGTGTCCTGGAAACGGACATCAACAAGCGAGTTCGTCCCGGATTGGCGCAGCAACAAAGCGCTCCGCAAGCCGCGCCGGCTCCCGCAGCCGAGTAGTCGGTTTCTGGCGGGTCACCGTCCAGATCTCAAAAAATCACCAAACCGCGTGCCATCCGATTCTTGGCACGCGGTTTTTTCGTGGCCGATCGGTTACAACGGGCGTTTCCCCAACCTTTCCGACCCCGTGCATTGCAGCAGCCTGCTGAAGGCGTCGTGGACGAGGTGATAAGTCCGACGTGGCAAATCTCTAGGACTCGTCGCCTCGTCCACTACGACAACCCTCATCCGTCGCTGTGACACGACACGAGTCGCATTTCTGACATGTCCTTTTCTTGTACGAGCCCCGATCGATGCAGTACCCGCTAAACCTCAGCTTCAAACTCTTAACGTTTGGCCAACGGATTGTCGCTTCTGACGCCGACGGCAACGTGTTGATGTTCATCAAGCAAAAGATGTTCAAGCTGAAAGAAAAGGTCGAGATCTACAACGACGAGAAACAGTCTCAGTTGATCTTTCGCATCGAAGCCGATCGGATGCTGGACTTTTCGGCCAACTACAGCTTCACCGACGCCGAAGGCAACCCTTGGGGATCGGTCCGTCGTAAGGGGATGCGATCGTTGTGGGCGGCACACTACCAAGTGATGCAAGAGGGCCAGGTCGACATGGAGATCCGCGAGGAGAGCCCGATGAAGAAGGTGCTCGAAAGCATTCTCGGAGAGATCCCACTCCTCGGCTTGGCCGCCGTCTACCTGCTCAATCCCAGCTACATCGTCACCCGCCCCGATGGGACGCCGCTGCTGAAACTGATCAAGAAACCGGCGTTGTTTGAAGGCAAGTTTGTGCTCGAAAAGCTCAACGACATGCCCGAAGACGACGAACTGCGGTCGCTGATGGCGCTGCTGATGCTGGTGCTGTTGGAACGCCGTCGCGGTTAATCGCGGGCCAGTATTTCGCCGCACCTTGTTTTCGGGTAGGCCGTAGTGGACGAGGCGACGAGTCCTCTGTAGTCGGCACATTGGCAAGGACTCGTCGCCTCG
>NZ_JBFHKV010000282.1:0-8594 GCF_041595215.1 Stieleria sp.
CTGTTGATTTAATCAGCCGTTTGGCGCGAGCCTACGGGCGCCGGTGAGTAATCGACATAATGAATGCCCGTACGCTTGCGCGAAACGGCTAATCCCACGTGCGATCGGATTAAATCAACAGGCCGTAACGCCACGTGCTGAGGTGAAAATCACTCCAGGAACCAAACGATGCGATCGTGATTGACGGTCGCGTTTCGTTGATGGTCGATCCAGCGGTCGAATGATTCCAGGGCCTGACCCGACTCGAGCGGCTTGAGGTCTTCTTCGTAATAACCCAGCACCGACGTTGAACCGGTCGGTGCGTCGGGGCCAGCCACTTTCCGGCCGTCCTCCGACGCCCAGGCTCCGTCGATACGGGTGACAGGCACGGTGATCAGGGCCGATCGACCGAGGGCCGAAGCGACACCGGGGGTGGCGGGGCGAGTTCGTAATTCTTCGGGCGTATCGAACTGCGCGATCTTGCCGTTTTCGATCACCGCAACACGGCTGGCCAGACGCATCGCCTCGCCGCCGTCGTGGGTGACGTGAATGGTGACGCCCGGCGATTGCTGGTGCAGCCGCGAAAGGTCCTTTTCGATCTGATACCGCAAATTGGCATCGATCGCCGACAGGGGTTCATCCAGCAATCTCACCGATGCCCGGCTGGCGATCGCTTTGGCGACCGCCGCGCGGCGCAATTGCCCGCCGCTGAGTTGCTCCGGCAGACGATCCAGCAGCGATTCCAGTTCCACCATTTTTGCCGCTTCCCGAATCCGTTGCTCGCGTTCGGGGCGAGAGAGGCGGCCGCGGACCCCCATTCCGATTGAGCGGCCGATCGGCCAATGGGGGTACACGCCGGCTTGCTGGGGCACCAGGGCGACGTCGCGATGTCGGGGCGCCACGCAGGTCACATCGCGGCCCGTCAAAAAAATGGTTCCCGATGTCGGGGAAATCAGCCCGGCGATCATTCTCAACAAGGACGTCTTCCCACATCCACTGGCCCCCAAAATCACGACATATTCACCTTCCTGGACCGAAACGCTGATTTCATCCAGGACCTTGTTGCTGTCATAACGGAGAGAAACGTTGTTTAGCTGGACGACCTGCATACAATCAACCATAGTGGGGTCTGCGAAGGCCGAGCGGCCCCGCGCCGTTGGGCCCATTTTGATGGACCACTTCAACCGCCATCGAATACGCCTCGTCCGGTTCGGCCAGGGCGTGGATGCTCGATTGATGATAGCGAAAGATTTGACTGAATAGTTGGAGCCACCATGAATCATTCCATCCATCACGTCGATGCCAAGCGGGTATTCGCCTTCATCTTCGCAGCGGTCCTGGTCTCGATCGGGCTGCGGCCGGCCGGCAGTCAGGATGCCGCCACCGGAGCATCCGGGGCCGATGCGGCAGCAGCGGTGGAGGTGAACGCGGACGCGTCGGCGACGATCGAGTCAGAGAGCGACGCGGACGAAATCGTGGACCCGCCTTACACTCCCAAAACCGTCGCCGAGCTCCAAAAATTACTCAGTCCGATTCAATTCAAAGTCACTCAAAACGAAGAGACTGAAACGGCGTTCCGAAACAAGTATTGGGACAACAAGAAAGAAGGGCTCTACCGCTGTATCGTGTGCGGTCAGGCGCTTTTCACCAGTGAGACCAAGTTCAAGTCGGGCACCGGCTGGCCGAGCTTTTACGATCCGATCAGCAAGGAACGCATCGGGATGAAGGTCGATTTTCGGCTCATCTATCCTCGCCAAGAGGTGCATTGCAGCCGTTGCGAAGCCCACTTGGGGCATGTGTTCAACGACGGCCCCAAAGACAAAACGGGCAAGCGATATTGCCTCAACAGTGCGGCGCTGCAGTTCGAAGAGGCGACGGAGAAGTCGAAGTCTGCGAAGGACAAGAAACGCTAGCTGTTAGCCATTCGGCTAACAGCTTCCGTGGTTTGTGTGCGGCATGGTGCGGGCCCTCGGGCTGCTTGCGATCGCTGCCATGACCCCGACGGGGTCAAAGCCAGTAGCCGGAGGTGAGCGAAGCGATACCTCCGGACATCCGTTCCCTCGCCTGACGCGACCCCGGAGGGTGTGGAAGCAAATCACGCCAGAGCCCTCGGGCCCGGTCTGCTGCAACGCGCACAAGCGTCCCATCAATCTCATTTAGAAAGGCGGACTGCGACGCCGCCAGCAGCTTGATTCGCTGCGACCCCGCCGGGGTCGAGGGGATTTTGGCACCTGCTTCCCGGAGGTGTCGCTGCGCTTACCTCCGGCTACTCGCTGTGATCCCTCCGGGATACTCAGTTCGCTGGCACGCATCGTCTGGGAAACCTTGACGATTGGATGATCTCGACCCGTCGCACCCAATGTCGCGATCAAACGCATGCTGCGTGTTGTGCTTGTCGTCCGCATTCTGGCGTGTTTGTTCTCGTTTCGAATCCGATCGGTCGAACCAGATAATGGGAATGAATCTGATTGTCCGTCCAAACGGAGCATGCGAGAAAAACGATGTTTTGGAATCAAACGAGCAAGTTAGTGCAAATGGCGAAGATCACGGCGTGCCTTGCGCTTGCCACGGTCGCCCCCGCGACCTCGGTGTTCGCAGCGGACCCGGTGCAGAGTGACTTGCCGTCGTACTTGGCTGAGACACCGCTGACGTTTGCGGCATTGGTCCAGGGCGATGGCCAGGCCGGCGAAGCCGTTGACGCTGCGGCGGACACGGCGGCGCAAGCCGACGCCGCGCCACGCACCAACGACGCCACCGTGCCTGTCGCTGAGGATGCCAATCGTTCCCTGTTCTCGGATCGCCAAACGCAACTGGCCGATGGCAAGCTGGTGCTGCCGCCGATCGCGGCCCTGACGACCGACACGACGGAAATTGGCAACGGCGAAGTTCCACTCGGGTTTCGTCAAGGAGAAACCGTTCCGCTGATCCCGTTGCCCGAGTCTGGAATCGATCGCGGATTGCCATGGCAATGGACCGCCCGCCACTGGGCCGCCCCCAATACGTTTTTCCACCCGCTCTACTTTGAGGACCGGATGTTGGAACGCCACGGCCACCAGCGTTACCCCTGCCTTCAGCCGTTTGTGAGCGGTGGACGGTTCTTGGCCCAGGCCGTCTCGCTGCCCTACCTGACCGCGATCGCACCGCCGTCGGAGTGCCAGTACAGCCTGGGTTACTACCGCGCCGGGTCCTGTGTTCCCGCGCTCAAACAGCGGCCGCCGTATCAACGTAAGGCTGTCGTTTCGCAGGCAACTGCGGTCGGCGTGGCGACCGCCATTTTGCAGTAGCGACGAAAAAAATCGTTGGCCGCGTCCACGGCGGTTGGGACTTTCGAAATGGTTGGCAAGTCGCTAAAACGGTGGGAGTCAAGTCTCTCCTACCGATCGGTAAAAAATGATCTACTTGCTGACCCTCGCCATCGCCGCGACTCGTTTTCTGCCGCACCCGCCCAACTTCGCCTGTCTGGGGGCACTTGGGTTGTTCGCGGGTTGTTATTTCGCCGGACGCAAGACCTATCTGGTCCCGGCCGCAGCCCTGTTGATCAGCGATGCGGTTTCCCATTTGATGGGGATTCCCGGCATGGGATTCTACAACCCGATGGTGATGGCAGCGACCTACGTCGGGGTCACGTTGTCGGTTCCACTGGGGCGACTTGTCCGATCCCACGCGGACGCCAGCGGTGTGAATTGGCGGAGACTTCCGATCGGGGCATTCGCCGCCTCCACGGTGTTCTTTGTCGTCAGCAACCTAGGGGTTTGGCTGGGGCCTTGGTATCCCGCCAGCGTGGAAGGGTTGGTGGCGTGTTTTACCAACGCGATTCCGTTTTATGGTTACACCGCTGCCGGCGACCTGCTGTTTGCCGGTGTGATGTTCGGTGCTTATGAGCTGTCCGGTGTGAAGCGGTCAGTCCCCGCCCCCGCGGCAGCCCAAGCGGCTTAGCGCTGGGCGGTCACTCAGGATCAGATCTTGTCACTGGGGCAAGACCGCTAAATCGATATTGATGGGCGCCCGGACGCTGGCGCGAACCGGCTGATATCGATTGATGATCAGCCGTTTGGCGCGAGGCTACGGGGCCCGATCCGACCCGACCCGAGCAAACGACGCTTCACTTAGCGGTATTGCCCGATATCCAAGCGGTGGCCACGGCCTCGTGCGTGCGCTTTCTCGCCAGGCAACCTGCGATTCCCCCAAGGAAGTCCGCCTGACGGGCCGATTTCTGTGCGGAAACGCCCGATTTTGACGGGCTTAGAATCCGCCGAAGGTCGATTTCGGGACCGATTTTGACCGATAATACCGGTTTTGGTCGGAACTCTTCCCAAACAAGCGGCGTCAGAGAGCCACGATTCGTTGACACGGTTATCGGCCCAACTAGAATCGCAGCCATTCCTTATCCAATCGCCTCATACTTCGCATTTTTCCCATCTTCCTGGTTGGGCGAGCCCTTGGTGATTAGTAACGCTTGGGGCAGCGTTCGTCCGATGCATACGAACGAGCGAATTCCCGCGCTACGGCAATCCATGCGAACAGTTACGGCCGCGATCGATGAGAAAATGGAATTAAATGGATAGCCGGGCGTCTCAGAATTACACTCTGCAGAACCCGCAACTTGTACGACCGACCCGCGACACCGCCGCTTTTCGTCAAGGCCCTAGAGGCCGGCACGTTTGGTAGAGACCCTCGATGATCCAACGAACTGAATCGGAAATTCTTAGTCCCAACGCTTCTAACAACGAGATGAGCGACATGAACGTCGATTCTTCGCGGAAACAAAGAAAGACGCGACGAAGCCGTGGGGGTCAGCGCCGACAGCGTCGGCGATTGTTGATGGAGGGGTTAGAGAGCCGGAAACTGCTCGCCGCCGTCAGCAGTGCGGGCAGCAGCAACGCTCCGATCGACACGGATTTGTTTGCACCGTCGAATCCGCGGAACATCGGAACCGTGCCGGCGTTTGTGGTCAACGAGGCGGAAACGGCCAACCAGCAGGGCGTGAACGATTCGCGATTCAGCGCCCAGTTCCTTCCGTTGGGGACGGGGCCTGGTGAGGAGGACACGATCGACATCAACGGCAGCCTGCCGGTGACGATCAGTGGGCAGGGGAACGTCAACGCGGACCTCGACACCTACGCGTTCAACCTGCGAGCGGGTGACATTCTGGACATCGCCGTGGTCGGTGCGGGGGCGAACCTGACGGTCCTGTACGGTCCATCGCAGTTCGGCACGACGTACAATCCGCGGGCGACCAACGGTGCGTTCTGGTTCGGGACCGATTCCAATCAGGGGTTGATCCACCCCGATCCGTCTCCGCTGATGACGTCCGGCAACGCGGTGGGGGCCCAGGTCGTGCCCCATGACGGTACCTATTATTTGCTCGTTGCGCCATCGACCACCTCGGTCAACTACACCGTGGGGCTGCGTGTCTATCGACCGATCTCGGAGAGCTTGCCGATCGGTGCCCAGCAAACCATCTACCTGGATTTCGAAGGCGGGTTCTATCCGAGCACCCTGTTCCCGGGCAGCACCAATCCGTTCGGGATCATTCGATTCTCCTCACTTCGCGAGAACCTGGCCGCACTGGGGCTGCAAGACACTTCTGAGGCGGTATACAACGAGTTGATCGACAAGACGGTCAATCTGGTTCACAGCGACTTCTATTCCGTCATCACCGACGGACAAAACGGCGACTACAACAGCACCGGCAATCCGGGTGACTTCGGAATCCGGATTCTCAACAGCCGCGACGCCGCGTTGGGGCTGTACCCCGAGCCGGCGCTGGACGATCCATTGGTGACGCGTCTGTTCATCGGCGGCACGATCGCGGATGCGGGGATCGACGGCATTTTGGGCATCGCCCAGTCGCTGGACATCGGCAACTTTGACATGAGCGAGAACTCGATCCTGCCGATCGACTTCTTCCTTGCCGCTGCGACACAGTTTCCGATCGCGAACAACAAGAGCGTGTTGGATGCCGTGGCACGTTCGATGGCGTGGACGGTTTCTCACGAGGCCGGGCACACGTTCGGTCTGCGTCACACCGATGGAACCAACGCCGTCGGCTCGATCATCGACGGCGTCGGCCCTCGCCGCGATGAGTTTGGAATGGGCGTCGGCTTTGACGGGATTTTTGGCACGATCGACGACACCATCCCAAATTTCTCGATCGATCGTTTTGATCTCAACGAAGGCTTGTTTGGGTTCCAAGACACGGCCAATGCGTTGGCCTACAGCCTTTCGACCGGCACCGTGGGGACCGGCATCACCGGACGCGTCTTCAACGACCTCAACCGCGACGGACGCGGGACCGGCGACCCGGGACTGCCCGGCGTCACCGTGTTTGCCGATATCATTCAGAACGGCTTTATCGATCCGACCGAGCCCGTGGCCGTGTCCGATGGCAACGGCTTGTATTCCTTAAATGTTGCGGCGGGCACGACCTACAACGTGCTGGCGGTGACACCGCCGCAATTTGCCGCCAGCCTGCCGACCACGCGGTTCGCTTCCGGCGGTGACAGCGGCATCGATTTCGGATTCACCAAGGTGATTTCCGATATCACCGGGACCAAGTTCGCCGACACCAACGGCAACGGAGTCTTTGACTCCACCGAGTCTGGGATCGAAGGGGTCTACATCTACCTGGACTTGGACGGTGACGACAGCCCGGACATCGGTGAACCGTCCGCCATCACCGATGCCAATGGTCGCTATTCCATCAATTTCCCCGGCCCAGGCACTTATACGATTCGGGAAGTTGTTGGACCAGGTTTCGTGCAAACCTTCCCGTCCGGCGGCGAGCATGTTGTCAATTTCAATGGGATTGGATTGACGGACAATTACAACTTCGGGAACCTGCCGTCACGCGACTACGGTGATGCCCCAGATACGTATCAAACGACCGTCGCTGCCAATGGCCCCAGCCACGGCATCAGCACGGCCTTGGGGCTTGGTGCATTGGTCGATCGCGAGACCGATGGCATCCCGACCACGTCCGCACTCGGCGACGATCTGAACAACATCGACGATGAAGACGGCGTGCTGCTGTTGTCGCCGTTGGGACCGGGTGGCACAGCGAGCTTGTCCGTCACGACGCGTAATACCACCGGCAGCGCGGCCTTCCTGCAAGGCTGGATCGACTTCAACGCCAACGGTGTCTTCGACGCTTCGGAGCAGGTGTTCAAGGACCTTCAACTTGCCGCCGGTACTTCGACTCTGACCGTGAACGTGCCCACCGACGCGGTGGTCGGATCGACCTTTGCTCGATTCCGCTATAGTCCGACCGCCGGTCTGGGTGTCGGCGGGGAAGCCGATTCGGGTGAAGTGGAGGATTACCAGTTCGACATCCTGCAGCAGGCGGCTGTCGCCAACGACGACAACTTCACCGTCTCGCGAAACTCGCTTTCGAACCGGCTGGATGTGCTGGCCAACGATTTCGAAACCAGCGTCACCCAACTGAGAATCATCTCGACCAACACCACCGGTACGGTGGGGACACGCGGAGTCGTTTCGATCATCGAAAACGGGCGTGCGATCTCATACACGCCGCCCAACGGTTTCACCGGACGTGACGTGTTCCAATACGTGGTGGTCGACCAGACCGGCACGCAGTACACCGCCTCGGTGGTCGTCAACGTCAACTTCCGATCCAACGTGCCGATCGCGGTGGATGATACGTTTGACATTCCCCAGGGTTCGGCCAACCGGGCATTGAACGTTTTGGACAACGATGTGCCGAGTATCTTCGGCGGCATCTCAATCACCAGCGTGACGGCGGGTGACCAGGGCGGCCAAGTGACGTTGGAAGGCGGCGGCCAGACGATTCGGTACACACCGCAACCCGGATTCGCCGGAACTGAACAGTTCACCTACAGCATTGAAGATGCCAACGGATCGATCAGTACGGCTCAGGTCACCGTCAATTCGCAACCGGGTGCACTCAACGATGACTTGGTCGACTTCACGATCGGAATCTTCGACGTCGTCAATAACAAACCGATCTCCAGCGTCCAAGTCGGACAACCGTTCTACGTCCGCGTGTTCGTCGAAGAGCTGAACAATCCGAACTTCAGCCCCGAAGGCGTGGCCTCGGCGTTCTTGGATCTGCTCTACACCGACGAGCTGGTTTCGACCAACGACACGATCAGCACCGATTCATTCGGATTTGACATCACCTTCGGTGAAAATTTCCAAGGCGGTGGTTTCAAACTGGGAGACGCCATCGTGCCCGGTTTGATCAACGATGTCGGTGCGGTCCAGCCGATTCCCGGCGACGGCAATCTGATTCAGCACACCGATCCGGCCGAATTGTTCACGCTGACCATGACCGGGATTTCCCCGGGGGTCGCGCTGTTCGCCGCCGATCCCGCTGACAGCCCGGTCGCCGAAACGATCCTGGTCGGCGAAGACGTGGCGTTGACGCCGGCTCAACAACGTCTCGGTCGTACCGAACTGACGATCTTCCCGGCCAGTGACAACTTTGCCAGTGCAATCGACGATGCCTTCGTCGATGGTTTCGACTCGGTCGGCAACCGTATCGTGCAGAGCGTGCTGCCCAATACACTCGACGTCCTCGACAATGACCTGTTCGGTCCCACGGGCACGCTTCAGGAATTCGGGATTGTGACCGC
>NZ_JBFHKV010000283.1:0-8591 GCF_041595215.1 Stieleria sp.
ACTGACCGCTGGCAAGCCACTGACCGCTGGCAAGAAACTGTGCGCTGGCAAGAAACCTGCCAAGCCGGCAAATTTTTTCCGGGTCATGCAAACGGATGCAGCTCGTTCACCGTTTGCTTGCATTTGCAAGCGACGCACAAGGGCAGCGAACAAGGACCTCCACAACGCTAATTCGGGTTGTTTGTATGAACTTTCTCGAAAATAGAAAAATTGGCTCAACATTTGCAAAGATACAAATCCCGATTCGACCCAGTGCCCCTCGCACTCGGCGACCTCCCACATTTTTTTGCAAGGATGGCCCCATGTTAGTTCTTTCTCGCAAGGTCGGCGAAACGATCCAAATCGGATCCGACATCATCATCAAGGTGTCAAGTCTTTCCGGCGGTCGGGTGCGGATCGGAATCGAAGCGCCCCGCAACGTGTCCATCCAGCGGGGCGAACTGCGTCCGTTCATCGAACCGGTTGCGGCGCCGCTGCAACCGACGCCTGCCTGTGGCGACTTGAACGCACAGGCGTCCTAACGCATTCCCCAGATCGGGAATGAAGGCCACGACGGTCGTGAAACTCTTGCGAGTTCCGGGTTGCGTGGTGGTCGGTCGGTGCAATGTCTCGATTCACTCCCGCAGCACGAGGACCGGACAGTGCGCCAGCCGCACGACACGTTCGGCGGTCGAACCGATCAGCAACCGTTTCACACCGGTGCGGCCGTGTGAGGGCAGGACGATCAAACCGAACGTGTGGTGTTCGGCATACTCGGTGATTCCGTGCGCGGCTTCGTTGACCACGGTGTCAAAATTCAATCCTTGATGGCGGTCGTCATTGAACTCGTTTTTCAGCGACTGGAGCGCCTTCTTTTCATGTTGGTCGTCGATCTCGCTGGCCAAATCGACATCGGGTACCCCCAACACGCGACCGGCGCCCAGTTCTAGCCCCATGTCGCCGGAATACCCATACAGTGGCGACGGATCCACGACGTGTAAGACGGTGACGTTCTCATTCTTGCCCGCGATCTTGATCGCCGTTTCCACGGCCGCCCGAGAGAACTCGGAAAAATCGTAGGGTGCCAGGATCTTCGTGTTTTCAAAATAATTCATGGTCGGGCGCTCGTAAATTCCTTCTGTTGACCTACCGGAAAGTTTACCCTTTGCCATCGACGAAGCGTTTCCTTACGCAGCGCAAAACGGCTCAGCTGCGGACGATCAACCGATGCAACTCGGCGGCGTTGTCGGCGGCGAGAATGCGTTCGCGCCGTGATTCCGTTCCGATCAGCCGCGCGATGTAAGAGAGACAGGCCAGGTGCTCATCGGGTTGGCCGGCGGGGCTGAGCAACATGAACACGATTTCGATCGGCAGATCTGTCAGCGGGCAGAGCAATTGATTCTGCGGACGCGCGACCATCAACGTCGCATGATCCACGGCGCTGGACCAGGTGTGCGGCAACGCGATCCCATGACCGAGCAGGCTGGTGTAGTCCTCCTCGCGGCGCCAGATCTCGACCAGCATCTGCTCCGGGTCGATGCCGGGAAGTTGATTTCGCAGGTGGTACAGCATCTCGCGATAGAGTTCGCGGAGATCGGTTTGGTTGGAGAAGATGACGTTCTCTTGCGCGAGTGGCAGGACACTCGTTTCTTGTTCCCCGCGGGGATCGTACACCAGCCATTCGACGTCGTTGTCATCCAGCTCGCGAGCGTCGCCGGGCACCACCACGCCATTGCGGACCGTCATCAAAACATTCTCGGGTTCTGGCAACGCATCGGTCGCGCGCAGCCGGATATCCAGCGGTGGCGGTTCGCTGTCGGGGTGCATCCAATGGTTTAGTGGCAATTCGGTCCAGACCCGCTTGCCGACCAACAGGTGTTCGTTGTTCGCCGTTTGATAGCCGGACCTCTCCCATCGAAACAACGTTGCCTCTTCCAGCAATTCAGACCAGCGGCGACACAACATCCGGTTGAGATCGGCGTTAGCGGTCAGTGCCAGCAGATTCCCACATCGGTAGAACGCGGCGTATTTCTCCGGAGTCACTTGCATCGCGTCTTCGTTGATGGCGACCAATCCGTCTCGCTCAGCCGCGCGGACTTCGCGGGCGTTGGTGTCGATCAACACGACATCCACGCCGTGCCGGCCAAAAAACCTCGCGACCTGACGCCCCAGTGCGTGCGCCCCGACGATGATCCATCCGGTCGGCACCGGACGGACAACACCCAGCCAGCGTCCGACCGATCCCGCCGTGAAGCCTTGCACCACGACGGTTCCGGCGATGACCGAATACGTGAACGATTCAAGAAAGACCGCGTTTTCAATCCCGCGACGCCGCAACTCCAACGCGAACAGCGACGCCATCGAGGCGGCCACAATCCCACGCGGCGCGATCCAGCACAGAAACAACTTTTCTTTCAACGTCAGGATGCTCTGACTGGTCGACAGAAAGATGTTCAACGGCCTGACGATCAACATGATCCCGATCACGGCGAGGATCAGATTCCAGCCGAACTCGACGAACGCACGCAGTTCCAAATTGGCCGCCAACAGCACGAACAACAGCCCGATCGCGAAATCTTTCAGCTCGATCTTGTAACTGACAATCTCACGCAACTGCGGCGTCTTGCGGCTGCCCAGGACCAGACCGGCGACCGTCACGCTCAACAATCCGCTTTCACTGATCGCTACATCGGCCATGGCAAAGTTCAACATCGCCATCGCGAGAACGAAGATGTTGGTTTGCCCCTTGCTGATCCATTGGCGTCGCAACAAAAAGTCCATCAGGAAACCGAACGCGACCCCGAATACCACGCCGACGGCAAACCGCAACAGAAAGTCTTTGACGACCAACTGCTGCGTGCCATCGGTACTCACATAGAACTCGAAACTCAACAACGCCAGGAACACGCCGATCGGATCGATCAGAACGCCCTCCCAGTGAAGAATGTGATGCAGTTTGGGTTGAACCCGGATCCGATGCAGCAGCGGGCCGATCACGGTGGGCCCGGTCACGATCACCAGGCTGGCCGCCAGCACGCAGAAGGCGATGTCAAATCCAAAGATCAATCGCAACAGGACCGCCGTTCCGATCCAGGTGACGAACACACCGATCGTCAAGACGCGGCAGATTTCCTGACTGACGGTCCGGTACCCGCGCAAGTCGAGCGTCAAGCCGCCTTCGAACAGGATGATCGCGACCGCCAGCGAGACGATCGTGCGAAGTCCGTCACCGAGTGCACTGGGATGAACCAGCCCCAACACCTCGGGACCGGCCACGATCCCGCCGAGGAGCAGCAACACGATCGGGGAGGTCCGCAAGTAGGACGCCACCGTGAACAGGCACACGCCCAGCGCTGCGGCCAGCGTGAAGCTCGTCAAGATTTCGTTGGTATGCATCCAGCTTCCTGCGCCCCACCCTGATCTCGATTCCGACGCATCTGCTCAAAACCACGTCTGGGCGAGACGACAGCCTGGGATGCGGCGTCGACTTTGCCGCTACACGTTTGCTTGATGTGAGGCTTGCGAGTCGACCGCACGATCCGTCATGAAATCAATTTCGCCGGTTTTTACATCATAGAGCGCACCGATGACCATGGCCTCGCCGTTTTCAACCGCTCGGCGGATGGCATCGCTGCGGGCAATGATTTCACGAACCGTTCGTTGCACGTTCTTCCGAGCAACCGAGTCGATACAGGCGTCCTTGGCCTCCGGCGTCATGCTGCTGATGCCTCGACACTCGTCGGGATCGATGCATTGCTGGATCTCCGACACGATGGCGTGCAGGTGGCCACAACCACTCGCCTGCTCGACATCCGTTCTGTCCTCAAACATCTCCACCGACGACGTGACCGCACCGCAGCGGGTATGACCGAGCACGACGATCAGTTTCGCGCCGGCAATCGCGACGCCAAATTCCATGCTTCCCAGCGACTTCGTGCCGATGATGTTTCCGGCGACCCGCACGCTAAAGATGTCGCCGATGCCGAGGTCAAACACCAGTTCGGCGGGAACGCGTGAGTCGATGCAACTGAGCACCACCGCCAACGGGCTTTGCCCCGTCGCCGTCGCCCCCACCTGACGACCGAAATCCCGAGTGATGCGGTGTCCCGTGCGAAAACGCTCGTTGCCGTCGCGCAGAATCTTCAGCACCTGGTCCGGTGTGATGCGACTTTGTAGCTCTCGCGTCGAATAGTCCGCGAACTGGATGTCATCGTGTAGTTCATACTTCTCTCGAAATCCGCGCAGGCTGACGCTGACCCCGCGGGCTGGGCCGATGTTGTTCTTGAAATCACGAATCAGACTCAGAATGTCAGGGTCGATGTAATCCGAACCCGACGCGTCGATCAACAGCTTGGTGTCCCGGGCCGCACTGTTAAACAATTTGTCCAACGCGGCACGATTCAAAAAGCTGACTTGATCGGCCAATTCGATGTGCAGGATGTCGCCATCGAGATGGGTCTCGACCACCCGGCGGATCGGCCGACGCAGGTTGCTGTTGAGGATGAACAACACGCTGATCATCAGTCCGATCAGAATGCCGATCAGCAAGTCCGTCAGCACAATCGCCAAGACCGTCGAGATGAACGGGATGAATTGATACCGACCCTCCTTCCACATCTGCGCGAACAATTGCGGGCTGGCGAGTTTGAACCCCGTTACCAACAGAATCGCCGCCAACGCGCTCAGCGGGATCATGTTCAAATAAACCGGGAACAATCCGACGCAAACCAACAGCAAGATGCCGTGGAAAATCGTCGACAACTTCGACTTGGCTCCCGAGTTGACGTTCACGCTACTGCGGATGATCACCGACGTGACCGGAATCCCACCGATCAATCCGGCCGCCACGTTACCGCACCCCTGCGCCAATAGCTCGCGACTGGGCGGAGAACTACGGCGTTGGGTATCGAGTTTGTCGGTCGCTTCCAAGTTCAACAACGATTCCAGCGAGGCGACGATCGCGATCGTGATGCCGCCGATGTAAACCGCGGGGTTGGCCCATTGCGTGAAATCGGGCGTCCGCAAAAAACTGCCGAAGTCCGAGAAGCTTTCCGCCACCGGAATCTGCACCAAGTGCGTCACGCCGATCGCCCAGGAGCCGCCGAACCCGGCAAACAGAGCTTGCAGTGCGACGCCCACCAACACCACCACCAACGGCCCCGGGACGATCGAGTTCTTCAGCGGTTTCGTCCGATCCCAAATCAACAGCAGGCCGAGCGAAAGCAGTCCCACCACGGCGGCACCAAAATGCAAATCACCGGCGATCAACGTGTAAAGTTCGGAGAACGTGTTTTGCTCATCCGGCTGCGAGAACGACATCTCACCTTCCGGATCGGTATCGTGACCGAACAGGTGGGGAATCTGTTTCAGGATCAGGATCACCCCGATCGCAGCCAACAGCCCCTTGATCACGCTGGACGGGAAAAACGCTGACAGCGCCCCGGCCTTGGCGATGCCCAACCCGATTTGGATCACCCCGCCGACGACGACCGCAAGCAAGAACGCATCGAAGGTGCCCAGATTCGCGATCTGGGCCGACACCACCGCCGTCAATCCGGCCGCCGGGCCGCTGACGCTGGTGTGCGATCCGCTCAGCGATCCGACGACGATCCCGCCAACGATCCCAGCGATCAGACCGGAAAACAACGGTGCACCGGACGCCAGCGCGATCCCCAGGCACAACGGAAGTGCCACCAGAAACACCACAATCGACGCCGTGAAGTCACGAAGTAGATTGGTCGGGGCGAGTATCGAGTTGGATGAGTCATCCATAGTCCAGCTGTTCTCCATCGATCTTGAAACGAATCTTTCGCGTAATCGTGCGACGTGCGCACGTCGAAGCGGGTTTTCGCTTAGCAAAGGTCGGGCCAACTCGCTCGGGCTGGTCCAAAGGCACCCTGGAATCTCCCTGCAATCCTACTGAATTTCCTCCTCACGTGCAGTCCGATCATCGATTTAACACTCGATCACTTCGCGGAATCGGTCTAATGTTTATTCAAACTGTCGAATTTCAGTCGCGCTGACTGTTTTTCGCCGCCGGCTGGCTGAATGGTGCGCCGAACTGTCCGCTGAACTGCCCACCCCACAAAACGCGCCAGGAAACGCAATCGGGGTCGCGGCCGATGATCGCAGACGAACGGATCGGAAACCCCCAACCGGTTCGGGATCAAAAAAGCATCGCAATCAAACGATCCAACGCTTCCAGGGCACAGCGTTTGCCAACAGGCGATCGGACGTGTCGCGTGTACAGCGGGAACAAACCCTGCCCGGGTTTTCTTCAGCCACTCCATCGACGTCACACCACCAACCGACCGCGCCCGAATTCCCGACGATCTGGCTGAATTTCATGCACATCACGAGACCGATTCCATGAAGCTGCGCGACAAGATTGGTTGCTTTCTGCCGATCACCGGATGCATCCTGTTGTGTCTGGGCATTTCGGGCGCGTGGTACGTCATTGAAATCCAGAAACAGAATTCACGCCTGCTGGACATCAACGTCGCCAGTATTCGCTGCGCCGAAGAATTGGAGTTGATCGCTCGCGAGATGCGACATGAACTGGATCGCTTTCTGTTGACGATGGACCGCAACTACCTGGTCAGGGCGGCGGAAAAGCAGGACAAGGCCAACGCGTGGCTGTCCAAGGCGCGTCAACTTTCCGCAACCGACCAGGAGCGAGCATTCGTCGCCGATCTTGAGCATCGACTGGAAAAGTACTTTGAACAGCTGCATCAGTTGATCGATGACCCGGACAGGGCGATTTCTTCCGAGGTGGTCGATCAGCTGGAGGAGAAAACGCTTTCCGAGCAAATCTTGGTCGCCGCCCACAACTACCTGAAGTTCAACGAGTCGGAGCTGGAACAAAGCAACCAAGAAAACCAACGTCTGGCCCAAAAGCTGGCCATGGTGATGGTGTTTCTGGGCATCTGCGGCGCGATCGCCGGATTGGAAGCCGGCTACGGTGTCGCCCAAGCCATCAACCGAACGATGTTTATGCTGTCGGTCCCGATCCGTGATGTGGCGGGCAAGCTCGAAACCGTCGTCGGACCCGTCGAAGTCTCCGCGGACCCCAGCCTCCGCGATCTGCAACTGGTGCTCGAGACTGTTTCTTCGCGTGTCGGTTCGGTCGTCGAACAGTTGCATCAGCGGCATCAAGAAATCGTCCGGGCGGATCAGTTGGCGGCGGTCGGAAAACTGGCGGCCGGTCTGGCACACGAATTGCGCAACCCGCTGATGTGCATGAAAACCCTGGTGCAGTCCGCCCGACGCAACCCCGATTCGGGCAGCTTGAATGCGACCGACATCGCCGTGCTGGATGAGGAGATCACACGGGTCGATAGTCTGCTGCAAACGTTCCTCGATTTCGCTCGCCCCTCGGAACCGCAGTTCTGTCTGGTCGAACTTTCACCGATCGTGCATCAAACCGTGGACCTGGTGGCAAGCCGTGCCGAGACACGGAACATTCGAATCGACTGTCAACTTCCCTGCGCATCCGCTCAGGTCCGCGGCGACGCCATGCAGTTGCGACAGGTGTTACTCAATTTGTTGCTCAACGCCTTGGATGCGGTGCCCACCGAAGGCAGGATTACCGTTACGGTGGAACGGATCGGCCGCGACGAGGTTCCGCACGCGACACCGAATCGGCCGACCGAGTGGGTATGCTTGAGCGTCGCCGACGATGGTTGCGGAATGCCCGCCGACCAGCGCGACCGAGACCGCATGTTCGAGCCGTTTTTCAGCACCAAAGATCCAGGTCTGGGGCTCGGTTTAGCGATCTCCCAACGAATCATCGACGCACACGAAGGCCAGTTGCTGGCCGAAGATCGCCCCGAAGGTGGCACGGTCGTCAAGGTGATCCTGCCGCTGCCATCGGCCGACTCGAAAGCCCGCTTCAACGGACAGTGCTAACCCTTTCCCGCATTGGAATCGAATGTGCCGAAATTAATCATCATCGATGACGAACCCAACCTCCGCTACTCGCTCAAGAAAAGTCTCGAAACAGACAGCTTGGAAGTGGTCACCGCTGCGACCGCCGAAAGCGGCATCGCGGCCGTCCGCGAGCATCAACCCGATGCCGTCATTTTGGACGTGCGGTTGCCGGACATGTCCGGGTTGGACGCATTCAGCATCATCCACGAACTCGATGCCCGAGTCCCGGTGATCATCATCACCGCGTATTCGACGACCGAGACCGCGATCGATGCGATGAAGCGGGGCGCATTCGAATACCTGCTCAAACCCGTCGAGTTCGAAAAGCTTCTGACGACCGTTCAAAACGCCATCGACGTCAGCTTGATGAGTCGCACCCCCGCCCAGTTCGGTATCGATTCAGACGGCGATACTTCCGCCGACCAAATCGTCGGTCGGTCTCAGGCGATGCAGGAAGTCTACAAGTTGATCGGACAGGTCGCCCCGCAAGATGTCAACGCACTGATTTTGGGTGAAAGCGGAACCGGCAAAGAAATGGTCGCCCGCGCGATCTACCAACACAGCCGCCGAGCCGAACGACCGTTCATGGCCATCAACTGCGCCGCCCTGCCCGAAAACTTACTCGAAAGCGAACTGTTCGGGCACGAGCGCGGTTCCTTCACCGGCGCCGACAAACGCCGCAT
>NZ_JBFHKV010000284.1:0-8590 GCF_041595215.1 Stieleria sp.
AAGCGGCGACGACGTCGGGGCGATTGCGGAGGATTAGATGCATGTGATTGGACATCACGGCATAGGAGAGCACATCGACGCCGAACACCGACGCCAGGGCTTCCATCCGCCGCCGAATCCACTCGCGTCTGAAGCCGTAATCCTTCCCCGTCTCCCGGTCGACGCCCGCCAAGAAAGCACGCCGGACACACCGCTGAACGGCATGGACAATCGACACTTCATCACCCGCAACCTGCTCTGAACGCACCGGACGTCCCATGGCATCTTCCTCCCCGAAAGCAATGGTGGACCGATTCTACCCCGGTGGAGGAAAAAAGTCAACTGAATGGTGGGTGGCACCATTTAGATGAGGGGTGAAGTGAATGGTGGGTGGCACCGTTTGGGTGAGGTGGTGGGTGGCACTATTTGGATGAGGGGTGAGGTGAATGGTGGGTGGCACCATTTGGGTGAGGGGTGGGGCGACGGCGGCGGTCCGATGTCCGTGTTCCCCTACGTTCGAGAAAATTAACAGTTCCTGCCGACCCCGTCGCGCAACGGCACCGACAATTGCCCGACTCCCCTACGTAATCATTACAGTGGTATCTCTGATGACCGTCCAAACCTGCTCACCACCCGAAAAGCTCAAACAAGCCCTTCTCAAGCGTTCGGACGAATTGGCCATGCTGCCGGCGGTCGCCACCGAAGCCTTGGAGTTGGCGCAAGACCCCGACTGCGTGACCGCCGAATTCGCCGGAGTCATCGAGCGTGATGTCAAACTGGCCACCGAAATCCTGTCGCTGTCCAACAGCGTGTATTTCGCTGCCAGTTCCCCCGTCGTCAGTCTTCGCCAGGCGGTCGTTCGACTCGGATTGCGGCAATGCCGAAACCTGATCCTGACCTCCAGCGCGGCGAGCTTGATGAAAAGCATGCCGCTTGAACAAGAGTGGGTCCGCGAAGTCATTTGGCAACACAGTTTTCGCACCGCCAAGGTGGCCAGCTACATCAACAAACAGCTGCGACTCGGTTTCGAGGGTGAAGAGTTCACCGCGGGCCTGCTGCACGATTTCGGCCGCCTGCTGTTGGCGGTCGCCGCCCCCGAGTCCTTTGCCAAAGCCGACCCGTTGGCGTTTGTCGAAGACGGGCAGTGCTTGACGGCCGAAAACGAAATCCTGGGCATCGACCACTGCGCGTTCGGCGCCTGGTTCGCCACGCACAACGGGCTCCCCCGCGCCCTGGTGGCCTCCATCGAACTGCATCACCTGCCAGAAACCCATCACCCCGACGGCAAGCTGATTTCGCTGGTCGCCGCGGCCGACCACATCGCCAATCACTTCCAACGGTACGAAGAAGCCACCGACTATGACGTCGGACTCAACCGCGGGGCTCATGTGATCGCCAAGAACGGGCATCCGCAGCTCTTGAACAACGACAACGGGATCGTCGAAACGATTTTCGGCGAAGTCCTGCAAGACAACCAGCGCGATCCCAGCGATCTTTCCTAACGTCGAAGGAAGCTTGACTATGAACAATGAGATTCGCGTCATGGTGTGTGACGATTCAGCGATCATGCGCCGGTTGATCCGAACCGCGCTGGAGCTGGAACCGTCGATGACAGTGGTTTGCGAAGCCAAGCACGGACGCGACGCCATCGATCAGCTCGACCAGACCCGTCCCGACATTGTGGTGATGGACATCGAAATGCCGGTCATGGACGGCGTCGAGGCGGTCCGAGAGATTCGTAAACTGGGCCGCACACTGCCGGTCATCATGTTCAGTTCGCTGACCAGCCGTGGCGCCGAAGCGTCGCTGGATGCCATCGCCGCTGGGGCAACCGATTTCGCCACCAAACCGACCGGTGCCGGACACATTCAAAAAGCCTTGGATTCGCTGCGGCGGGACCTGATCCCCAAGCTGATGCAATGGACCGCCGGCAAGCGGGCCGATTCGATGGCGGCGGCCTCTGCTGCCGAACCGACCGCGACCTTCCCGACCAGGGACGCCGAGGGATCGAATCGCAGCGTCGCCGCGATCGCCATCGGCGTTTCCACTGGTGGCCCCCAGGCCTTGTCCAAACTGTTGTCGGGACTTCCCCACGACTTCCCCACACCGATTCTGATCGTCCAGCACATGCCACCGGTGTTTACCGGACTGCTCGCCGAACGGCTCTCCTCACAAACCGGCCACTGTGTTCGCGAAGCAGCCGACGGCGATCGGCTCACGCCGGGAACCGTCCTGATCGCCCCGGGCGACTATCACATGGTCGCGTCACGTGAGCGTGACGGGGTCCACGTGCGATTGAATCAGGAGCCCCCGGAAAACGCCTGCCGTCCTTCGGTCAATCCGCTGTTCTGTTCGCTGGCCAACTGTTTCGGTGATCAGTCCTTGGGAATTGTCTTGACCGGCATGGGACAGGACGGAACGCGGGGCGCCAAATCACTCAAAGCCTGCGGAGCCCGCGTTTACGTCCAAGACCAGGATAGCAGCATCGTGTGGGGCATGCCCGGCCAAGTGGCCAATGCCGGACTTGCCGATCGCGTTTTGCCGCTCGATCAAATCGCCTCGCAAATCCTTCGCGTCGTCGGCTCCGGCATGCGCGAACCCCTGACCGCCTCTACCAGTTGATCACCGCAACGCAGCCGGTCTCCTTTGCAATGACACTCGCAACCGCCGACTTCGCCTTCCTTCGCACGCTGGTCGCCGACCATTCGGGCCAACGGTTGGCGCCGCGACACGTCGGCATGCTCGAACAACGGCTCGCGCCGATTGCCGGCACTGCCGGTCTGAAGGACGTCTCGTCCTTGGTCCGACAACTGCGTCGCGGTAACGATTCGGCGCTCTCCTCCCAGGTGGTCGAAGCGGTCGCTGTTAACGAAACCAGCTTCTTTCGTGACGCCTCGGTGTTTGAATCACTCGCCAACGGAGTGCTACCGCAAATCGTCGCCAACAACCGCAATCGAAAGCAACTGCGAATCTGGTGCGCCGCGTGTTCCAGCGGACAAGAACCGTATTCCATCGCAATGTTGCTGGAGGACCACTTTCGCCACTTGCACGACTGGGACATTCGCATCACTGCATCGGACTTGTGCGAAAAAATGATCAAACGCGCGCGGCTGGGAACATTCAGCGCCCTGGAAATTGCCCGTGGATTACCGACCGCCCAACTCCTCCGCCACTTCGATCGCCGCGGTGCAGCCTGGCAGGCCAAGCCTGAGCTGCGCGAGAGGATCGAATTCCATCGCATCAATCTGGCGCGGCCCTGGCCCTACCTCGGGCAATTCGACATCGTTCTGGCCCGCAACGTGTTGCTTTACTTCGATCAGCCGACCAAGCAAAACATTCTGAAACGACTTCGCGGTGCCATGCGTCCCGATGGCTACCTTGTCATCGGAGCCGCTGAGACTCTGATCGGACTGTGCGTTCCCTATCAAAGGAAAGAAATTGATGACATCGTTTATTATCGCCCCGCGGCCATCTGAGCCCAGCGGTCGCGACAGGATCAGTCACCAGAGTCTCGCGCAGATGGTCCAGGACGTCTTGACGACCATGCTCGAACTGCCGCACCAATCCTTCGACGGTTCGCCCGAACCCATCGCCCCCAATCAGCTCATGGCTGCGGTTCGAATTTCTGGCTCCTGGCAAGCAACTCTGCAGATTTACGCCTGTGAGAAACTGGCCCGCCGCATCGCCTGTGCTATGTTTGCTCAAGCCGCCGACGTCCTGGACGATGAAGACGTTTTGGATGCGTTCGGCGAAGTCGTCAATGTTATCGGTGGGAACGTGAAAGGAATGATCGACCAGGATTGCACCCTCTCGCTGCCCTGTGTCGGAACCGCCCAACCGGATCCGACACCCACCAGTCTGACGATCATGTACGACGTTTGTGGAAACCTGCTCACCGTCGAACTGATCCAAGCATGAGCTCCTCTCCCGCTACTGGCCAATCGTTTCAAGGAGAACGAAAATGAAAATCCTGATCGTTGACGACAGCAAAGCAATGCGAATGATTGTCTGCCGCACACTGAAACAAACCGACTTCAGTGGATTCACCGTGATCGAGGCGGAAAACGGAATCGACGCGCTGAACAAGATCGCCACTGAATCGCCCGATCTGGTGCTGTCCGACTGGAATATGCCTGAGATGAAAGGCATCGATCTGCTCAAACGCGTGCGTGATTCGGGCAACCACGTCCGCTTCGGTTTTATCACTTCCGAAAGCAGTCTGGAAACCAAAGAACTGGCCCACGAGGCGGGTGCCGATTTCCTCGTCACCAAACCCTTCACACCGGGTTCGATGCAAGCGGCGCTCGATCCGATCCTCACCTAGCGTGTCCATGCGGTCCGAACTCACGATGCTCCCGACTTACCGTTAGTGCCCCATTTTATGTCTATCGCCAGCCCTGCCATCCCTGCCGACGAAATCGGCAAATTCATGAACCACCTGTTCGGGTTGAAGGTATCGGCTACCACGATCAAACCGGAAGACCACGTTCATTCGCCGGCTGCTGTCGCGATTTATACCGACGGAGACGGCTCGGTTCGCGGTCAGATCGCCTGTGACCTCCGCTGCGTCGCCATCCTGGGCGCCGCCTTGACCCAAATCCCGATGGGAGCCGTGGCCGACAGCCTGGAAAGCGGCGAACTGTCGGCCAACCTGAGAGCCAATGCCTACGAAGTCTTCAACATCTCGGTGAACCTCTTCTCCTATCGGCCCAGTCGCCGCGTCGTGCTGAGCGAAGTTCGCTTCGAACAGAACGCCGCGCTGGCCGAGTCGCAATCCTCCTGGAAACGTGACGCCTTTCAAATCCACATCGAGCGTTACGGCAGCGGACATCTGCAGCTTATCCACCGCGCCTGACACTCGATCCGCTCTTTCGCGCGACCCAGCACAGGCCGCTCACCTCTTTGCCGGCCTCTTTGCGCAACACGGACTCCTTGACGCTGATTTCTGAAAACCCGCATCGCTCCAAGGTTTCCCGAACGTAATCGACTCGATGCGAATAGCGTCCCGATGGATTGAGATGGTACCCCGCCGAACCGCCCGATGCGTCCCATTTCTCGAGCGTGAAGACCAGCGGGGCGCCCTCACCACGCAGCGACTGATGAGCCGCCAGACAAACGGCCGCCAGATCACCAAAGTAGATCAAGGTGTCCATCGACGCGATCAATTCAAACTCGTCGGGATGCTCGTTCAAATAGGCCACCAGCTCCGAACACTCCAGCGAGTCGTAGCCGCGATCGCCGGCCCGCTGGAGCATCCCCGCAGACAGATCCACGCCCACCAGTCGTGAAGCAAACGGCCGCAACAGGTCGCCCATCAAACCGGTGCCGCAACCGGCATCCAAGATCGACAAGCTGCCGTCGGCGGACAACCCGAGTTCCGCAATCATTGACCGAAGCAATCGCGGTGCGGCGTAATCGAGTGACTTTAATTGCTCGTCAAACGTTTCGGCAAACTGATCAAACACCTCCCGGACGTATTCGTCCGAGGCCCGCGCCGGCAACGCTTCGACTTTAAGTGCCTCGGATTCCTGTGCAGACAACAGGTGTCGGACGATCGAGTTATCGGGATCTCGCTGCAACCAATCGCGAAGTGCCGCGGCGACGCCCGCCTGGTCATCCAGCCTCCGGTACGCCGTCACCAACTTTCGCCGAGCCGACTGATGATCGGGGTCCAGCTTCAAAACAATCGACAACGCGTCGACGGCTTCGTGCCACGATTCAGCTGCCATTTGCAAGTCGCCCAACTGAAACGCCAAGTGCACGTCGTCGGGCCATCGCTTGACCGCCACCTGGCACTCGGTCAACGCGGCATCAAGTTGTCCAGATTCCTCCAGCACCAGAATCAGGTTTCGCGCAAACGTCACTTCATCAGGGTTCTGATCTCGCAGCCGCGTCAGAACCTCGATGGCTTCCCCGTATCGCTTGGCTGCATAAAACGACTTGGACAAATCGTTTTGAATCGCCGTCGCTTGGGCCGCGTTTTTCTCCGCGTCGATTCGCTTGGCCGCCGCCCGCAGCGTCTCGATCGCGGAATCGAACCGCTCCAACTGCGTCAACGCCACTCCATCGACATGCATCGCCAGCACCGACAGCGGACCGTGTCGCCGATGTTTTTCACAGGCCGCTACGACCTCGCTGAACTGACCTTGCTGGGCAAGTGCGACCAGTTCTTGTTCGAATTGGGCGGCATTGGGGCGTCGCTTTCGCCGACGCGCCGGTCGTCGAGTCGCCATCGAAAGATAATCCTCTCAACATCATCATGCGCCAGACCACCCTTTCACTCTACGTGAAGGATTGCCGCAGCGTAACCTACCGGCGGTCGGCGGTGACCTTGGAAACTGAAGATTAACGCCACTGGGCCATCGATTCATCCAGCAACTCGAGCGGCGTTGAATCGAGCCCCGTGTGTATCGATCCCGAATCGCCCGCTTCGGCAGCCCGCTCAGCCGTCGGTCGGCGGAATGAATCGACCACCGAGTCCGTCGCCCCGACCGAACCGAGCCTCGTGACTTCGACCTCGGCCGCAAGCCCCCAACCGGAGCCTTGCAAAACCGGGTCGGTATGAACCTGATCGAGCGACGCGTGCACAGGATCAGAAAACAACGATCCGGCTGAGGCGAGCGGTGCCGGCGGGGGCGGAGGCATGGTCCGTCCATTCCAGTCACCCGACAGCGGCACCCAGCCCGCATTGCCGCCGGGGCCAAACGCAAACGAGTGATCGGCAGCACCGGGCGTGAACGAATCCTTCAACTCAAAGAACGAGGTGTCGCCCCGGTACAGTCCGATCGTATCGAAGCCGTCGCCGTCCCAGTCGCCGACCAACGGAATCCGACCGCCGCCGCCGGGACCGAATTGCAGGTAATGATCCGAAGCTCCCGGAGTGAACGAATCCTTCAAGTGGAAGAGGGAGATATCGGGTTGGTACAAGCCGACCGTGTCGATCCCGTCACCGTTCCAATCTCCCGCCAGTGGCGTCCAACCGGCGTTTCCACCAGGCCCAAACGCGAAGTAATGATCCGACGCCCCCGGTGTAAACGAATCCTTCAAATGGAACAGCGAAATATCCGGCTGGTACAGGCCGATGGTGTCGACGCCGTCCCCGTCCCAGTCGCCCGCCAACGGAATCCAACCGGCGTTGCCGCCCGGGCCGAACGCGAAGTACTGATCCGAGGCCCCGCCCGTGAACGTATCTTTCAGATGGAACAGCGAGATATCACCTTGGTAAAAACCGACCGTGTCGATGCCATCACCATTCCAATCCCCGCTCAACGGATTCCAGCCCGCGTTGCCGCTCGGGCCAAACCCGAAATAAATATCCGATGGCCCCGGCGTGAACGATTCCTTCAAGTGGAACAGCGAAATGTCGCCTTGGTACAGCCCGATGGTATTTTGCGTGACCTGATCGCCGAGAATCCTGCCCCTGGCAACCGCCGGCGTCCCGATCAGGTAAGGCCGGCCGGTCATTTCCAGTTCCCTGGACGTGTCTCGGCTGAACTGACCGACCGATAGCATCGTGTGTCCGGAGAACGCAAAGCTGTCGTTCCCGTCAAAGGCGTAACCGAACACGTTGTCAAAGTCTTCGTTGGAGTCCTGGGCCGGTTCCGGCCAGTTTTCGATCACACCACCGGTACCGGGCGTCTTGATTTCGATCAACGAATCATACGGGTCAAACGCTCCGAATTGATCGTACCCCGATGCCGATAAGGCCAATTGCCCTCCGGACAGGTAATCCAAGTCACCGCTGGCCACAAAACGAAACGGCATCAGTTGAGACTGAAGCGTGCCATCGATGTCAAACACGGTGGTGACATTCATCATCACCACTTCGTCGTTGACCAGTTCCAAATCGATCCGCTGCAAATCCAAGAAAGCGTCGCCGACGGCAAACAGGTCCCCCGTTTCACTTCCAAAATCACCATCCCGCGCGTCGATAAGCGTATTGGCACCACTGATGCCGTGTTGCCCGAGCGACGTGACCGGAATCAGTCCCGCGCTCGCATCGGCCAAATGGACTTCGTAAAGACGCTCGAACGAGATTGCGAACAGTCGGCCGTCTTCGGTGAACGCGATGTCCGTGATTGTGTCGGCGGTATTGATGCTGCCGAGCACCTCAACGACCCCCGTTTCGATATCGACCGTCCCCAGTCGATTCTCATCATCTGCGATAAAGTACTCGGTGTCTTGATGGCTGACGATCAACGCCGCTCCACTGTAGACCGGGCCGAACTCGTCCGCTTCGACAAGAGTCACCACCACGCTTTCGT
Organism: Stieleria sp.; assembly: GCF_041595215.1. Taxonomy (NCBI): domain Bacteria; kingdom Pseudomonadati; phylum Planctomycetota; class Planctomycetia; order Pirellulales; family Pirellulaceae; genus Stieleria; species Stieleria sp. The sequence goes on from NZ_JBFHKV010000284.1 coordinate 8,244, forward strand.
GGGGTTCGCTGATCGAGTCGGTGCGCGCGGTGATGATCAGATCGACCGTTGACTCACCCGGAAAAAACGTGGCAGTGCCGATGACGTCACCGCTGACGGGAGCATCGTCGGGCAGCCAAATCGTATCGCGGTCCCGTTCCCGTGCCGTGTAGTCCACGTCGTACGTTGCGTCTCCGGACAGTTCAAACGGGACCGCCAAGAATCCAGCGGTCTCGTCCCGATTGAACGTGTAAACGATCCGCTGCAGGGGTGCCTCGGGAACGGCGACCGGCGTCTGGACCGTCACCGAAACCGTCGCCACCAGCAACCGTCGCTGCTCCAGCGATTCATGGCGCAAGCGTCGCACT
>NZ_JBFHKV010000285.1:0-8567 GCF_041595215.1 Stieleria sp.
CCCGAGGGAGTATCGATCATCAGCTCACCCAGGGTCGCCAAATCGGTCCGCAATGGCTTCGCACCGCGAACCATGACGGGAAAGATGGCCTGATCTCGATACATTTCACCGACCCGCATGCCATTGACCAGCGTGGTGACGCTTTGCATCAACCGCCCGGGCGTCAGGCCGAACTCCGCTGCGGCGTCGACGCGCAAGTCGATGGCGATTTGCGGGACCAGGACTTGCGGTTCGACTTTCAACGTCGTCACACCTTCGATCGGTTTGATGACCGATTCAATCTCCGCTGCGGTGTTGCGAAGTTGGTCCATGTCGGGGCCATAGACACGGACGACGATCGAGGCACTCGTGCCGGTCAGCACTTCTTTGATGCGTTCGGTCAGGTACGTCAACAAATCGCGATACAGACCCGGGTATCCGTCAACGATCGTCTGGACCTCCGCGACGGTGCTGTCATAGTCTTGATCGTCGTCGATGCTGATCCAAAGCTCCGTGAAGTTCGGGCCGACCACTTCGTCGGCAACCGTCGCTCGACCGATATGGGAACCGAAATTGCGAACCCCATCGACCGCCATCAGTTCCTCGCTGGCGCGTAACGTGATGCGATCCATCGCGTCGATCCCGATGCCCGGCTTTTCAACCCAGTGCATCAGAAAGTCCGTCTCGCGGAATTTGGGCATCAGCTGCTCACCCAAACGCGGAATCGTCGACAACAACGCCACGAAGGCCATGGCCGTCAACAGCAATGTCCCCCATTTAAATCGAATCGTTGTGCCGAGGATCGTTCGATACGCTCGCTTCAACGACCGAACCAGCGGCCCGTCGATCGATCGCTTCGTAGACGATTTGGGTAGCAAAACCAACGACATCGCCGGCGTGACGGTCAGTGCGACGAACAACGAAGCGAGAATCGCCAGGATGTAGGCGGCGGCCAAGGGACGAAAGAACGCTCCCGCCAATCCCGTCAGGAAAAAGACCGGAAGAAACGCCAAGATCACAATTACGGTTGCGTAGACCACCGCACTGCGAACCTCCAAAGAGGCATCTAAAACGACACGGAAGGCGCTGTGGGGCCGTTCGAGTTTGTTGTTCAGACGCAACCGCCGGATGATGTTCTCGACATCGATGATCGCATCGTCGACGACTTCGCCGAGTGCGATCACCAGTCCGGCCAGCACCATCGTGTTGATCGTCCCGCCGCGATAGTACAGCACCAACACGGCGGCCAGCAACGAAAGTGGAATCGCGGTGGCGCTGATCAAGGCGCACCGCCAATCGAATAAAAACAACAGCAACACGATCATGACCAACACACAACCCAGCAACATCGACTTGCCGAGATTGTTGATTGCCCGTTCGATGAAGGTCGCCGGACGAAAGACGGTCGTGTCATATTCGACCGCTCCCATTGCGGGCTTCAGCTCCTCCATCGCACGCTCGACGTTTCGGGTCACGTCCAATGTGTTTGCCCAAGGTTGTTTCTCGACGATCAACAGCAACCCCGGTCGGCTGTTGATGATCGCGTCTCCGATCGGTGGCTCGTAATCATAGGTCACCTCGGCGACATCCCTGATTCGCAACGGAGCGGTCGAGCGGCGACTGATCGGCGTCCCGATTGTCGCCGCCACCGGCAGGGGCGTGGCGGGCGACGTTCCCGTGTTGAGAACGATTTCGCCCAGCTGATCGGGCGTGTAGACCGCCGGCACATGTCTCAGCGCAAGCCGCTGGTTGGCTGTATCAAGAAATCCGCCCGCTCCAACGGCCGTCGCATCACGAACGGTTTGAATCACGGTGTCCAGCGTGACGCTGCTGGCACGCAAACGATCGGGATCGACAACGACCTGCAGTTGCGGCTCTTTCTCGCCCCAGACGGCGATGTTGGCGACGCCGGCGATCGACATCAAACGCGGACGGATCGTCCACTTGGTCAACACCGTCATGTCCATTTGCGACTGCGTGTCCGACCACAAACCGATCTTTAAACACCGGCTGAGCGACGACAGCGGTGGCAAAATCACCGGCGGTCGGGCCGTCATCGGCAACTGATTGGAGACCAATGCCAGTCGCTCTTGGACCAATTGCCGCGCGGTCAACAGGTTGGTGCCCGGCTCGAAAATCAGCCGCACGCTCGACAGACCCAGCACGGATTTTGAACGCACCGTTTGCACAAACGGAATCCCATTGACCGAGTTCTCAATCGGGACCGTAATCAGACTTTCCACATCTTCGGTGGAAATCCCTGGAGCTTCGGTTTGGATTTCAACCAACGGCGGTGCGAATTCGGGAAACACATCCAGCGGAACCGAGTCGGACGTGCGAACGCCGACGACGATCAGCGCCACGGCCAGCACCAAAACCAGCAAGCGGAATTGCAACGACGTTTGAATCAGCCAGTTCATGATCGATCCGGAATCACTTCCCGGCTCCGAACTCCGTGCCGAAGAGTTCTGCGGCGCCATCGACGACGACGGGCGTTCCGATCGCCGGCCCGGACCGCAGCACCGCGTCTTCGCCATCGACGAATCGGAGTGCGACCCGACGTCGCTCGTATTGTCGATCGCTGGTTCGAGCGTACACCCAGGTGTTGCCGTAGATGTCATACAGGATCGAACCCACCGGCACGATCAAGGATTGCTCGCTCGCAGACATTGGAACTTCCACGCCGATGCGTTGTCCGGGCCGCAAGCCCAGTTCGCGATTGTCGACCTGGTAATACAAATCGGCGGACGACGACGTCGCGTCGGCCGTGGGAGGCGCCGCGACCGGAATCGCCGGCACTGCCGACAGGTCATCTCCCGACAGAGAAACCAGCCGCGCCGGTTCGCTGGTCTGAACCGCGGAAAGAAGATCAACAAACACGGGAACCCGAATCCAGAGCGTGTCGAAATTCACGACTTCAAACAGTGTCGCGCCGGCGGCCACCGTTTGCCCCACGCTGACGTTCATCTGGTTGACCAGTCCACCGATCGGGGTGGTGATCGAAAGCGGTGTCGGTTCCTCTTCGGACGACGGAACGTCCAGCATGCCGAGAAGTTTTGTGAGCTGAGCGTTCCTTTCTTTGGCCGCGTCCAGCGTCGATTGAGCGATGTTTAATGTGGCCTCCGCATCATCGACACCGCGCCGCGCGCCGGCTCGATCGGCAAACAACTGCTTGGCGCGATCCAATGCGATTTTGGCAGCTTCGACCTCGGCCATGCCGCGTTCAACGTCACCGGCGGCAACCGTTTGCGCGGCCATCAAGTTGGCGCGTGTCCCGGCCAATTGAACCTGTTCGGCCGGCGTCGGCACATCACGCTCGACCGACAGCAGCGGCATCAACGAGAGCAATGCCTGGCCGGCTTTCACGTCGGTCCCCGGCGTGGGGATTCCCGACGCATCGGTTTGGGCAACGACACCGGCGATCGGTGTCGAGACAAGGATCGATTTGCCGGCGGGGACGGTTGCTTGTCCGCCGAAGGTGCGACGACGCGACACGGCTCGCTCGACGACCGAGGCCGTCGTGATTCCCAGGCGACGCTCGGCGTCTTCGGTCAACGTGATCCGTGACAAGTCCGTCTCGACGGGAAGTTTCTCTACCTTGGCCGGTTGGATCGATTCCGCTTTGGACTTTTCAGACGTCTTGGTGCATCCCAAACCCATCAACGAAACGATCATCACACCGCCGGCGGCAAATCGAACGGTGTCACCAAGGCGTCTCGGTTGGGTCATGTGGAATCGGCTTCCAGCCTGTCATGTCGGACTCGACGAGCCTGGAAGCCCATCACTGGAGATGTTTACGAAGCGCTGTGTCGGTCATTCTAGTCGCGGTCGCGCCGCCGAAACGCTCCGTTGTCAGATTCCAACAGATTCTCGTCTCGCAACAGCGACGCAAATCCGAGTGGGCCGAAATCGCTGGCTGATTCCGGTCGGTTGATCGGTGGGACGGGGGAGATCGGCTCCTCCCCCAGTCCGTCGATCTGCGTGTTCGATGTCAGTCGGTCAACGTCGACGACACCGGCGGAAAGATGGCAGCCGACGCTTCGTTCCAGTTCTGCCAACGCGCGAGCGGAGGCTGCTTTCTGATCCAGAATCCTCGCTTTGGCGTCCAGGTACTGTGTGGTGGTCTGAAGCACCAGCAGATAGTCGGTGCCGCCGTCGGCGAATCCTTTTTGAGCGATCTCCAACGCATCGACCAAGGCCGGCTGAACCTCGTTTTCTAGAATCCGCAGGTTCTGCTGAGCCTGATTCCATTGCCGCCTCGCAATGCGGACGTCGGCGATAATCTGGTCTCGAATCGCGTCACGGGTGTGCAACGCGGCATGGACTTCCCAATCGGCTCGGATGATCCCGCCCTGATTTCGATTGAAGATCGGAAGGTCAGCCCTCAATCCAGCTCCGGTTCCCGTGTATCCCGGACCGTCTCGGACATCCAGTACACCGTCGAAACGGAGAAACAGCCAGCGCGAAAGACGGCTGCGCTGGCGAGCGGCAGCGACGGACCAGCGCGCGGCTTGGTAGTCGGGGCGACACGCCAAGGCCTGCCCAATCAGCTCCGCCTCGTCCACGGAGACGATCGGGGGGGCATCGAGCGGCAACGGAATCAACGGTGCCGGCGGATCATTCACACCGATCAAACGTGTGAGCGCCGCTTCAGCGATGGAAACGTTCTGACGCTGGACCCCGGTCGATGCCTTGGCGTTGAGTCGGTCCACACGGGCGGCGATCGTTTCCAACTCACTGATCTCGCCGTTCTCAAGTCGCTTTTCGGTCAGCTGTTCAATACCCTGGCGAAGCTCCAACGCTTCGCCCGCCAGCTCAGCTTGCTGATGCGCCAGAGCAAAATCGACATAGGCGACGCGAACATCGCGTGCCAGATCCAAACCATTTTGAACCAGCTGGTCACCGATCCGTCGGTACTCGCGGTTGGCTACCTTCACTCGTGCCGGACGCAGCAGATACGATTCGATCGGCGCAAACAGCGTGTATTGGCCTTCCTTTGCCCCGGTCGGAAAATAGATCAACAGTTGTGGGTTGGCGATTAAATTCGCCCCGACCGCATCGCCGTGGGCCATTCCCAACTGCGTGAGCGTTGCTTGAAAGGCAGAATTGTTCGTCAAAGCTGTCGCGACCGCTTCATCTTCACTGAGGCCGTCTTGCAGATCGACACTTTCGGGAATGTGCTCCTGTCCGGGCGGCAGCGTTTCGATTCCGGCACCCGCCCGCCACGACATCTCACGCGAAACCAAGGTTGGATCACAGCAAGGCAGGGGGGACTTGCAACCGGCCGACACCATCATCACGACCAGTAAAGTCATCCATTGTGATGTCTGTGGCTGTCGTTGTGGTTGCGTCATCGGTTGCTCCAGTGCGGTGTCAACGATCAGCAGTCGATCGAGCCGTGATCAATGGATCGACCGTCTCGGGCGATAGATCGAGTATTGCAGCGCAAATCGATTCAATCGTTGCAGCCGGCATGACTCGACCTTCGCCAGAAAGTGGTCCACCCGGGGGCCACGCTGTCGCCATCAGGGACGACCGTTGCGGTCCAGCAGCTTTGAGAGCGCCTTCAGTCGCTGCGCAGAATCGTCCGTCCGTTGATCCAAACGCATCAAGTATTGGTATTCCTCAACCAGAATCTCTCGAAATCGGGTTTCCCAGCGCTTGATCAGCAGCGGCCCGAACAGCAACGCCGCTTCGCGATCCACCGCGTCGTAGGCCGGATCGTTGGCCGACTCGGCGGTTGACCGATCCAGCCGGAATCGCATCACCACGTAACGCAGACGCCCAACGACAAGTTGTTCCTCGACCAGATGAAACCCGCTTTGTAAGGCCCAGCGTCGGACGGCATCGGGGCGACGATTGGGTTGCAGCACCACGTCGGGCGGGACACGGCCGGGATAGGTCTCCAGAATTCGAGTCATCAATTCCCCGCCCATTCCGCAGATGCTCAAACTGTCCGCTTCGCCCGGCGACAGCCCTTCCAACCCATCGGCGAGCCTGACGTCGGCGGCCAGTCCACTCAGCGTCGACCGCGAGTTTTCGAAGGGGCATTGATTCACTTCGATTGCGATCCCACGTTCGATCCGTCCCGACGTCAACAACGCTTTGAGTAGATGCCCGTGGTCGGAGCCGATGTCGGCATGCACGCGACTGCGAATCTGCACCGCCACCGCTTTCAGGCGTTCATCAAGTTTCGGCATGGTGAGAACAAGCAGTTGTCAAAAAGGAAATCGCTCGTCCACGTCACTCTCGGCAAGTTCAACGAGAAACGTCGACAATCGCTCCACAAGCACGTCCATCAGCTGGCGTCCTTTTTCAGCCGTGGCGGGGTGTGGATTTCCGGATCCCGATTGGCGTGTCAGCAAGTGCCAGGGACGCGTGATGGAAACCCAGCCCTGATTGACGGCGTCAAATCGTGTTTTGTTTACCGCCCCATCGTCGGCAGTGATCTTGCCTGTCGCATCAACATCGACAAACTCCGGAAAATACGCCAGCCCGAGTGAGGTTTCCATTTCACCGGCGTGGTCTCCCGCATCTTCGAAAATCTCTCGCTGCACATCGGCCGAGATCCCTCGAAACCAATCGCACAAAAACAATCGGCACGGAGTCTGGTTGTGCATCTCCCGTAGCAGCGGCTTGAATTCGTTTCCTCCATGGCTGTTCAGAATCAAGAGTTTCCGAATGCCACAATGGGTCAGCGACTCGGCGAGATCTCGGATGATGATGCCCAACGTGCTCGGGTTCAGATTCATCGACAGAGGAAACTTCACCTGATTCGTTTCGGTGCCGTACGGAATCGGCGGCAACATCACCACGCGAGCGCCGCGATCCCAGGCGGCTTCGCAGGCGCGACTGCCGATCGCTTCGGCTTGGAACGTATCGGTTCCGTAAGGCAAATGAAGATTGTGGGGCTCGGTCGCCCCGGTCGGTAGCACGGCGACTTGATAATCACAGTCTTTGACAAAGCCGTAGTTGATTTCCGAGAGGATCCAGGGGCGCATTGTGTTTACTTTCCGCTTTGCTCGTCATCGGGTTGAACGGTGAACGGAATCAATCGATTCGGATTCCAGTTCACGGGCCGCCCCTTCGCTTGGGCGGCCAGCCAGTTGAGTGCCGCTTCGTGAACGATTTCGTGACCACCGTCGAAAAGGGTCAGTCGGCTCGTCCCCACGGTTCGGCGAAAAACCGGAACATGGTTGCCGTACAACGAATCCGGCCTCGCTGCATTGATTCGCTGCAACTCCTCCGGCACCCTGCGCGTTTGGTACAGCTTGTCGATCGCATCGACGTTCAACGCCGTTGGCGCCGGAACGGCGGCATTAAACGCCAGCATCGAATGCGTAAACGGAACGCTCCCCGCCCGCCCGTCATTGATGCCATGATTGAGATCCAAGGGGGGAAGCCGATCGGCCTTGGCGATCCAGTTCAGCGGGGAACGATGCCAGGCGGCGTCACGAAGTTCCGTCGAGGCATCCGGCGTGCCACCCAGTGCCGACTCGATCATGGTGGCATAGCGATCGAATGACGTTCCCTTGCACTGGTGATGCCATGCGGCAATGTCCGAGATGCCACACCAGGCCGACACCCCGGCCCACAATTCCGGCTCACGTGCCGCCATCAACATCGATGCGTGCCCGCCACCGGAAACACCGATGCAGTAGATTCGATTCCCGTCGATCGACGTTTCGGACTTGGCAAAGTCGACGGCGCTGCGGATATCGGCAACGACAAGATCCGACCCCATCGCTTCGGGCGTCTTGTTGATACCGCGAAAATTGGGGTGAATGAAGGCCCAGCCTGCTTGCCGACACCACTCCGCGTACTGAACCTCACCGCCGGTTTGACGATAGTCGCTCGACCACGTGTGCAACGCCACGAGCAACGGCACCGGTTCGTCCGATTTTGGAAACCAGATCAACGTCGGTTGCATCGAACCGTCACCGTCGGATCGATAGTCAACTTCACGGACACCCTCCGGGTAGCCCGGCACCTGCGCAGCCGCATGCAAACTGAAGAACATCATCGCGGCAATAAACAGTCCGACGGCATGATCCCGAATCAACAACAAAATAATATTCCTCGAAGCGGTTCGTGGCGTAAACTTCCAGCTTGCGATTCCATTGCACCCATCAATGCGGGATATGCTACACCGTTCGGCCAAGTTGATGTCACTGGCAACCGAAGCCGGCCAGACGATTTTTAACCGCATAGAGCGCCGGACGCAACGATTCACCCCGCGTTCTATCCCCTCTCTTCGCCTTGCGCCTTTGCGTGAACACTCCGAACGGGAAACTGCAGGTCTCACACAAAACCGCCAAGCCGCAAAGGTCAGAACCCGGCGCCAATCGTGGATGAAACTGTCAGCGTGCTGGGCCCCATGCCTTCCGGTCCTATTTCTTCATTTTCTTCTTGGCGGCTTTGCGAGAGCGCTCAGGACGGAGAAGCTGCAGGTCTCACGCAAAGACGCCAAGCCGCAAAAGTCAGAACCCGGGACCCATGGTGGATCAAACTGGCAGCGTGTCGCCCCCACTCCTTCCAGTCCTATTTTCTTCGCCTTCTTCTTGGCGGCTTTGCGTGAGCGCTCAGGA
>NZ_JBFHKV010000286.1:0-8553 GCF_041595215.1 Stieleria sp.
ACGCGCACCAGATTTCGGTTCGCTTCAAAGGCATCGCCGACAACGCCGCGGCGAGTGGACGTGTGAACCACTACGCAATCGGTTCGGTCCTGGAACTGCGTTTCGGGCCACACTATCGAAGCCGGATCGTCCGCGGACCGGGGACACATTTCGGCATGGACGGATTCGACTCGGCCGACACCATCCGTGTCATCATGCCCAATGGATTGACGCAAACGATCCGCAGCCCCGAAGTCGACTCGATCATCGAGGAAGAGCAAACGCTGAAAGGATCGTGCCCGTACTTGTACAGCTGGGACGGAGAGCGGTTTGCATTCGTCACCGATTGTTTGTGGGCGGCTCCGTTAGGACTGCAAGTCGCCGCCGGCGTCGTCCAGCCGGATCGGCCGTGGGAGTATCTGAAAATTGACGGCGGTTTGGTGCGTCAAAACAAAGACGGCGAATACGAGTTTCGATTGACTGAAGAACTGTGGGAAGTCGCCTACGTCGACAAGATTGAATTGACCGCCGTCGACCATCCCGCCGACGTTGCGATCTATTCCAACGAAAAAGTCGGCCCCCCCAGCGTCGCGACTCCCACCATTTTTGCCTTTGATGAAAACGAGTTGCATCCGGTCGCCGTCGCCTCGGACACCCGCGCAAACGACGTGACTGAATTGTTGACCTCGGCCGATGAACGCTACGTCCAAGGCTTTGACCGACGGATTCGGCAGGGACTTTGCCCGCCGCACTGGATCGATTTGGATTTCGGTGACGCGGTCAAGCAACAGCTCAGCGGCGGCGACAAGAAGGCGGTCTATCTCGTGCTCCGCGGTTGGATCTTGCCGACCGACACGTCGTTGAACATTCAAATCGACCAAAACCCCGAACTGCCGGCGATCGAGTTCCCGTCGGTGTGGGTGCCCGATGCATCGACCGAATCGGGCTGGCGAAACGCGATCGAGTTCATGGGTTTTCCAGGCGGCAAGACCAAGACGATCGTCGTCGACGTTTCCGAGCACCTGCAGCCGGACGATCCACGCCTTCGCGTCCGCACCAGCGCGCAAATCTATTGGGACACAGCCTCGCTGGCGATCCAGGACGATCCGGCGTCCAGCGTGACCCAGCCGATGCCGTTGATCGACGCCGAAGTCGCGTTCCATGGATTCTCCAAGCGCATCCACGCGGACTCGACACGTCCGGAAACCTACGACTACGGGCAAGCCGATTCGCAACCGAAATGGCCGCCGCTACGTGGCACGGTGACCCAATTCGGCGACTGCACCGAACGACTACGCGAGTGGGATGACTCAATGGTCGTGATCAGCGGCGGCGATGAAATCCGGATGCGGTTTCGCGCCCCCGAGCAGACGCTGCCAGACGGTTGGAAACGCGATTTCATCTTGCACTGTGTGGGCTGGGACAAGGACGCCGACCTGAACACCCTGACCGGGCAGTCCATCGGACCGTTGCCGATTCGGGACATGCGAGGCTACCCCCCGACGGCGGAGTCGGCCGACCAGTTTGACTCGGTCGAACGCAAGAACGCGGATTCGCTGCGTCGCCGCCAATCCTTCCGAGCGTTTTGGAATCGTGGTCAGCCCAGCGACAAACCGTTTTTAACGACCGTCGATGCCGGTTAGCAGGAACGGGCCGCGGAAAAACGTCGCATCGGGAGCGGACGGACCAAACCGAAAGCGGTTTGGCTGCGTCGTATGTTAGTGGAGCGAATCAGATTCACCGCAACCATGGACTGTAGCGGACAACGCCTGCGAGGCGTCACCGAAAGATCAGCCCTTTGACCGCCCCCCTCTGCAGCAACCTCCCTCCGCTTTTCCCATGACCGCATCTCCCGCTCCCACCAAGAAACCTCGGCGCGTCATCACGCCTCGCTTGCGGGTCATGCTGTACGTCGTGTTGACGCTGTTCGGTGTGTTGGCTGCCAACGGACTGTACTTGACCGGCGTCACGTGGCTGCAGGTTTTCACCGGCCAGGTCTATGAGTCGCATTTTTATCAGCTGATGTTCCTGGGCCATCTCGGGCTCGGTCTGTTGCTCATTTTGCCGGTGGTGATTTTTGGATTCGCGCACATGTGGCGTGCCAAGGATCGACGCAATCGCCGCGCGGTCAAGATCGGTTATGCATTGCTGGCGGTCGCGTTGATCATTCTGATCAGCGGCGTCTTGCTGACGCGGATCGGCTCGCTCAACATCGTCAACCCTTCGGTCCGAAGCGTCATCTACTGGGCGCATTTGCTGACGCCGCTGATCGCCATTTGGCTGTACTGGCTGCATCGCTTGGTCGGTCCTCGGATCAAGTGGCACATCGGACGTCGCGTCGCGGTGGCGATCGGCTGTTTCGTGGCGGTGATGGTGGCGTTCCAAGCGAGCGATCCACGGATCAGCGAAGGCATCGCGCCGGCCGAAGGCGACAAGTACTTCCAGCCATCGCTCGCCTCGACGGCGACGGGCAAATTCATTTCGCAAGACGTCTTACAGAACGACGATTATTGTTTGCGCTGCCACAGCGACATCCACGAGGACTGGGTTCACAGCGTTCACAAATTAAGCAGTTTCAATAACCCGGCCTATCGCGCGTCGGTCCGCGAGACACGGCGAGTCGCCGCCCAACGCGACGGATCCGTCCAAGCCTCGCGCTGGTGCGCCGGATGCCACGATCCGGTTCCCTTCTTTTCTGGCAAGTTCGACGATCCGAATTACGACGATGTCGATGACGTGACCGCCCATGCCGGAATCACCTGCACCTCGTGTCACGCGATCCAATCGATCGATTCACACGTCGGCAACGCGGATTACACGATCGACGAACCGCGACACTACCCCTTTGCCTACAGCGATCACGGCGTGCTTCAAACGTTGAGCGATTTGATGGTCAAGGCGAAACCGGCCTTCCACAAGTCCGAAATGTTGAAACCGTTTCACAAGACCGCCGAGTTCTGCGGCACCTGTCATAAGGTGTCTCTGCCCGGCGAATTGACCCATTACAAAGACTGGCTGCGTGGTCAAAATCACTACGACAGCTACCTGCTCAGCGGCGTGTCCGGTCACGGGGCGCGGAGTTTTTATTATCCGCCCACGGCCCAGGAAAACTGTAACGAATGCCACATGCCGGCGCGGGCCAGCGACCAGTTCGGTGCAAAGTACCACGCGGAACTGGGTGGCTTGGCCGTCCACGACCACCGGTTCCCCAGTGCCAATTCCGCCTTGTCCTACTGGACCGGTGACCTGGACGGCGTCGAGGCGCACCGCAAGTTACTCGAGGGTTCGCTGCGTCTGGACCTGTTCGGCCTGCGGCGCGGCGGGTCGATCGAAGGCGAGTTGATCGCGCCGCTGCCCAACCAGGGAGCCAGCGTCGTCAAGGGCGAGTCCTACCTGGTCGAAACCGTGCTGCGAACGTTAACTCTGGGTCACCATTTCACCCAAGGCACCACCGATTCGAATCAGATTTGGATCGAGTTCACCGCGATTCAAGACGGCAAGGTGATCGGCAAGAGCGGCAGTCGTGACGAACGCGAACGGGTCGATGAGTGGTCTCACTTCGTCAATAACTTCGTCGTCGACCGCGAAGGCAATCGCATCAATCGACGCAACGCCCAAGATATCTTCACCGTGCTGTACGCACACCAAATCCCACCGGGGGCGGGTCAAACGGTCCACTACCTGTTGAACGTCCCCCAAGGCTCCGACGCGCCGATCGAGATCACGGCGCGATTGTTGTACCGAAAGTTTGACACCGAGTACCTGGATTACATCCGCGCCGACCGCGATCCCGCGCGCGATCCACTCGACTTGGGCAACGTCGGCGATCCCAACGATTTGCCGATCATCGAAATCGCGCGTGACGCAGTGACACTGACGGTGACCGATCAACACGTGGCATTGGATCCCAAATGGGCTCAAGCCGAACAGTCCGATGATCTGAAACCGATTCCGACGTGGCAACGCTGGAACGATTACGGGATCGGCATGTTGCTCAGGGGCAGAGCCGAACAGAAACAAGCCGCCGAAGCGTTCACCAGGGTGCGTGAGCTTGGACGTTCCGACGGCCCGATGAATCTGGCGCGGGTTCAGTTTGCCGAAGGTGACTTGAACGGTGCGACCGACAGCTTGACCGAGGCGCTCGAAATGGATCCCCCGCCGCCGTCGTGGACGCATGCTTGGCTGAGCGGCGTGGTGAACCGACAGCAGGGGAACCTGGAGACCGCCGCGAAACTGCTGCAGGGCACGCTAGACACCCGCGTCCCCGAGCGGGGGTTTGATTTCTCGCTGGATTACGTCGTTCGCAATGAATTGGCACTGACGCTGTTGGATATCGCGCAACAGAAAGACGTGATGGGAGACGAAGCGGGTTTCCAAGACTACCTGGAACGTTCACGTACCGAGTTCTTGCGTGTGTTGGAACTCGACTCGGAAAACGCGACCGCACATGCCAACCTGGCCAAGATCGCGGGTTTGGCAGGCGACCAGGCGGCGCAAGAACATCATCGCCGATTGCACGATCGATACAAACTCGATGACAATGCGTCGGCTGTCGCGTTGCCAGCGGCGCGGCGCAAGTACCCAGCCGCCAGTCATGCGGCCGAGGCCCTCGTGATCTATGACTTGCATCGCGAATGAAACAGTGCGACAGGCTGAAAGCCTCTCCCACGCTTCGGAACCAACACTGACTCTCCCCTCGACCGCCAAGTCACTCCCCCTGACCACTTCTCCATGACCAATTTGCCGACCGAACCCGCCGAAGACGAAGACGTGCAGAACGACGCGGTGATCGAATCCGCGTTTCGAAAGTCGCTGATTTTCATCATCGTGATGATGCTCCCGATCATCGGGATGCTGGCCTTTCTGAATCTCCGCCAGAAGGACCGCAAGGCGATCGAGATTCAGCCCGAGGCTCCCGAAGGCCGGCAGGTTGACCAGGCCACGCTTCCGCAAATCCCGCTGGTTGACGTCACGCAGGCGTCCGGCGTCGACTTCAAACATTACGCCGGCAAACAGGGCGAGAAATTGCTGCCCGAAACGATGGGCAGCGGTGTCGCGGTCTTCGATTACGACCAAGACGGCAACCAAGACCTGTTGTTCATCAATTCGACAGATTGGCCCTGGACCGAAAACGCATCGGCAAGCCCCTGTCGTCTGTATCAAGGAGACGGCACGTTCAAGTTTGTGGATGTCTCCGAGCAAACCGGGCTTGATCTGTCGCTTTACGGAATGGGGGCCGCCGTCGGCGACTACGACAACGATGGTGATCGCGACGTCTTCATCACCGCGGTCGGATCCAATCGCTTGTTGCGAAATGACGGCGGAAAGTTTGTCGATGTGACCGACCAGGCCGGCGTGTCGGGCGCCGAAGACGCCTGGAGCACCAGCGCGGGCTTTTTCGATTACGACAACGACGGACGCTTGGACCTGTTCGTCTGCAACTATGTCACCTGGAGCCGCGACCTGGACCTCTCGCAAACATTTTCGATCGACGGAGAAAACCGATCCTACGGCCCGCCCGACGCGTTCTCGGGCGCCCATTCGTACCTGTACCACAACGAAGGGGATGGCGTTTTCAAAGACGTTTCCCAGTCGGCGGGGATTCAAATGCGAAGCCCAGAAACGGATGTCGTGCTGGGCAAAGCGATGGGAGTCGTTCCGGTCGATGTCAACCGCGATGGTTATCTGGACATCGTCGTCGCCAACGACACGGTGCGCAATTTTCTGTTCGAAAACAATCGTGACGGCACGTTCACCGAAACGGGACGACTGGCCGGGATCGCTTATGACCTCGCCAGCGGCAATGCCCGCGGCGCGATGGGGATCGATGCCGCCGTCTTTCGCACCGACGGCACGCTGGCGATCGGCATCGGGAACTTCGCCAACGAAGCCAGCGCGCTGTACATGGCGTCACCGAAGCGGCAGACGTTTGTCGACGCGGCCATGTTCACCGGGTTCGGCCCGCCGACACGACTGGGCCTGACCTTCGGCCTGTTCTTCTTTGACGCCGACCTGGATGGTCGTCTGGACATCCTGGGCGCCAACGGCCACCTGGAAGAGGAGATTGAAAAGACGCAGCGGACGTTGCGTTACGCCCAACCGCCCCAGTTGTTTTGGAACGCGGGACGTGACGCGCAATCCGAATTGGCGCTGTTGGACGAAAACTGCACCGGAGAGTCGTTTTGCGAACCGATCGTCGGCCGCGGCGCGGCGTTTGGTGATTTTGACAACGACGGCGACCAAGACGTCGTGATCTCGGTCAGCGACGGGCCGGCCAAGCTGTTTCGCAACGACCAGGCCAGCGGACATCACTACCTGCGATTTCGATTGCAGGGCACACGTTGCAATCGCGACGCCATCGGGGCCGCGGTCACCGTGACGATCGGAGACCAATCACAAACACGCGTCGTCATGCCGACCCGCAGCTACCTCAGCCAATCGGAACTGGAGCTGACGTTCGGGCTCGGCGAAGCGGAAGCCGTCGATCGCGTGACCGTGACCTGGCCCGGCGAAGCCCCCGTTCCGGTGGAAGTCAGCGGCGTCGATCGGTTGATCGACTTGGTGCAGCAGTAACCGAGGACTGCAACGAGACGTAGGTCACGCTGTGCGTGACGACGGGCATGCTCAGCATGCCCTACAATTTCAATCCCCAGCCTTCCATGTCATCGGTCAACGGGTGGTTGGTCATGTCGAACTGCAAACTGGTCAGGGTCACGTTGCCTTTTCGCAGTTCGGTGATGTCGGTTTTTTCTTGCGGCGGCTCGCTGGGTTCTTCCCACAGGGCCCAGTAATAATCTCGTCCGCCGGGGTCTTGGCGTTTTTCGTAGCGGTTGCCGTACTGGGCCAGTCCCATCGGTACGATTTGCAATTCCGCGGGCGACTGGGTGGCTGCGGTCGGGATGTTCAGATTGAACAACTTCCCTTTGGACGAGGGGTGCTTTGCGATCCCACCGATGATTTTTTTGGCGATCACGGCTGCGGACTGAAAATCGGCATCGGGGTCGTATTCGAGTGAGACGGCGACGCTGGTGGTTCCGAAAAAGGCCCCTTCGATGGCCGCGGCGACGGTGCCGCTGTACAGCACATTGATGCCGGCGTTGAGTCCGTTGTTGATGCCGCTGACGACCAGATCGACCGGATTATCTCGCAGCAGTTCGGCGATCGCCAGTTTGACGCAATCGGCCGGGCTACCCTCGACCGCCCATGCCCAGTGCCGGCCGTCGCGATGAATCGATTTCCCCACCAACGGGGTGAGAAAGGTGATCGAGTGACTGACGCCCGACTGTTCGGTCGCCGGCGCGATCACGATCACCTCCCCGAGGTGGCGGAGTTGTTGTTCCAGTGCGGCCAGTCCGGGTGCGAACACACCATCGTCGTTGGTCAAAAGAATTCGCATGGGTTCATCAAGGTGGCATCGTGGAAGAAAATTTGGCGATCGGCCGAACCATCGGCGGAGTCAATCGTCGGTCAATCCCGGGGGCTGGCGGCCGAAATCCGGGTCGGTCCGGTCGCATCGACAGCCCGTCAAAACGCCCCCCAGGGCCGGCAGAGCCGAACGATCTACCCGGCGTCAGCGGTTTAGCCCCTTGGGGATTACCGGTGCATTTTCTACACTCCCGGTTTGGCATTGGCGACTACGGCACGCGCAACAAAGTCGATCCAGCGAAACGCAGGCGGCTGATCGACGCCGCCGGCGTTTCCGATTCGTCGCGTGTTTGGCCCGACGTCCCTGCCACCTCGGCTCCCCTTTAATCCATTCACACCTGCATGAGTGTTTCCAGCGCCCACTCGACGGGCAACTCCACCGAATCAAGCCTTTCCGAGGCCGGAGCTTCGGTGCTGACGGATCAACGGATCGTTGTCCTGGATTTCGGTTCGCAGTACGCCCAGCTGATCGCCCGACGCGTTCGCGAGCAGAACGTCTACTGTCAGATCATCCGACACGATCTGTCCGCCGATCGGATCGCCGAACTCGCCCCCAAAGGCATCATTTTGTCGGGCGGACCGTCCAGTGTTTACGAGGACGGGGCGCCCCGCTGCGATCCCGAATTGTTTAAACTTGGGATTCCCGTTCTGGGCATCTGCTACGGCTTGCAAGTCGCCTGCGAAGCGTTCGGCGGCAAGGTCACCAACACCTCGCGCCGCGAATACGGACACGCGATGTGCGAAATCGTCGAGCCCGGAACACTGTTCGAGGAACTGCCGGACGAGATCGACGTCTGGATGAGCCACGGAGACCAGATCTCGGCGATCAGCGAGCAATTCGAACCGCTCGCCCGCACCAGCACCTGCCCGTTTGCGGCGATCCGGCACAAGGAATTGCCGGTTTACGGCATGCAGTTCCACCCGGAAGTCACGCACACCCCGCTGGGCGGAAAGGTGCTGGCAAACTTTGTCCGAGGCATCTGCGGCTGTGAACCCAATTGGCAACTGAGTGATTTCGCCGACGCCACCGTCCGCCAGATCCGCGACGCCGTCGGCGACCGACGCGTGATCTGCGGGCTCAGCGGCGGAGTCGATTCCTCCGTCGTCGCGGCACTGCTGTACAAAGCCATCGGCCCCCAGTTGACGTGC
>NZ_JBFHKV010000287.1:0-8503 GCF_041595215.1 Stieleria sp.
ACCAAACGACAATCGCCCCTGCCACGTCTCGGTGATGCCCGAGGAGATCGTTCATTGGGTGAGCGAGTGTTCGCCAACGGTCGTGATCGATGGGACCTATGGAGCCGGCGGTCATTCGCGTCTGTTGTTGGATGTGGTCGGCGACGAGGGGCTGGTGATCGGGCTGGATCGCGATCCGGCGGTGCTCGCCCGCGTTGAATCCGAACCTGCGGTCGATCGCTTGTCGGTGTTCTTGGGCAGTTACGAGCAGGCCGCCAAGGCGCTCCAGGCCAGCGGGCTGGAGCATGCTGATGCAATGGTGTTGGACCTGGGACTGTCCAGTGATCAGCTAGCCGATCGCGATCGCGGATTCAGCTTTCAGCACGATGGTCCGCTCGATTTGCGTTTCGATCCGGAGAACGGGATCCCGGCCAGTGAATGGCTCGCCCGGAATAGCGAGAAGGCGATTGCCGACGCGATCTACCAGTTCGGCGAAGAGCGGTTCAGCCGGCGGATCGCGCGCGAGATTGTCGCGCGCGGCAAGCGTCGCGAACCGGTGCGCACTGTCGCGGCGTTGGTCGAGATTTGTCGTCGTTGTGTCCCGCGCGGCAAGCATCACGACATACATCCCGCAACACGGACGTTCCAAGCGTTGCGAATCGCCGTCAACGAAGAACTGGATATCCTGACGCGGACGCTCCAGCAGGCGCCCGATTGGCTGTCCTCGGGCGGCCGTCTTGCCGTGATCAGTTTTCACTCGCTGGAAGACCGGATCGTCAAGAATGCATTCCGTGACGACGATCGCTGGAATGTGTTGACCAAGAAACCGTTGCGGCCGAGTGAGGAAGAGGTCGCGGACAACGCGAGGTCTCGCAGTGCCAAGCTACGCGTGGCCGAGCGGAGATAGCAGCTCTACCTTGATAGCAGGTCTACCTTGATAGCAGGTCTACCTTCGCGAGCGTTCGCGACCGGGCACTTCGTGTACCCGGTCCGTGAGGTTTTCGGAGATGACTGTAGCGGAGGACTCCGTGCCATCAACGATCGTCAGCCCGTGGCCGCAAGCTGACCGCGTGAACCCCACGCGAGGCGAACTCGCGGAAGATAGGAGATCGAATCGACGGCGCGGTGCCGGAGTGGTTTACCAAGACCTCCTTTTTCCGCAAACCAATAGATAGCAATGGTTTACGTTCCGGGAGTGGATTTCCAGCGGCCACCTGAACTGCGTCGATTCAACCCAATCGGTAGCCTAAGAGTACGCAGCCAGCCGGTGTGGTCAACCGCAGATTCTGGAGTTTTGAGAACGCCCATGCAGCCCCGTGACGGTAACCCGTTGAGCGATGACGAGTTAAGTTCAGGAGCCCGCGCGCCGACTTTTTTCGGTAATTTAAACCGACTGCGGAGGTCCACCATTAAGGGTGGTTGGCAACAGGCCTGGCGGAAGGCCTTTGTCCCCCCTCTGTGTCGGCTGGAGGCGGGGATCCGCCAGTCGGCGTTAAACTCCCGTTTCTTGATGGGGTTTGTCGCAGTGGCGTTTGTCGATGGCCGTTGGCCGATCCCTCTCGTTCGTCGACGCGTTGCGTGGGGGGATCAGTCCCTGCCGGCGCGGGTTTTTAGCACGGCGTATTCGGCAACTGACTCGGCGACGAGTTTTCGCAGTGCGGATTGTCGCCGGCGATCGACGGTCCGGGGGCTGATTTCCAGCTGTTCAGCGATTTCGCGGTTGGGGCGTCCTTCGATGGCCAAGTCCAGCACGGCCTTCTCTTCGTTGGTGAGCTGGTCCAGGCGTTCTCTGGCCGAGCGGAGGTCTTGGCGTCTGGCGTAGGCTTGTACGCTGCACCGCATTGCCGCATTGATTTCATCCGCCAGGGCGTGCAGCTCGAACGGTTTTTCGACGACGCTGACGGCACCGAGTTTCATCGCGTCGACGGCGGTCGGCACGTCGGCGAACGCCGTCAGCAGGATCACCGACAAGCAGCTGTCACGCTGATTGAGGCGTCGGAGCAGTTCCACGCCGCCAATACCGGGCATCCGCAGGTCGGTGATGACGCAGCCGGTCTCGTGCTCCGACGTGGCGAGAAGCAAATCCTCGGGCCGATCGAACGTCTGGGGGGAGAATCCCAACTCTCGGAGGGATTCGGCCAGGGTCGTGAGCAGCTCCGTTTCATCGTCAACGATGTACAGACGACTCACTTCATCGGGTGCAACAAGTTCTTTCACCGGATTCGTGCTGATCAGCGGCATCTTGGCTGTTCAATAGGTTGGAGTGATGAACGAGAGTGACCCACAGGATCGAGGTGTCGTGAAATCGTTCTGTGTGGGTCAACATGGGAGTCGTTTTCCAGAATCAGCCCTGCGTTCTGCTGCCATCCTTCGCGGTGAGATCGTTTGACGGCCTTGCTGGCGACATGTCTCGGACGGATTTTTCGTCGCCTACACTTTAATCGATCCTTTGGCGTTCGCAAAAGCGCAACCGATGCTGATTTGCCGTTGAGTCTAGCAAAAACTGGGACGAGACGCAGATGCGGCGGAGTTTGTCGGGTTGATTCGGGTTCCGGAAACGCCGGTTCGGGTTCCTGGAGAGCCGGTTCGGGTTCCAGAATCACGGTTCAGGGATTCTGGTGGAGTGTTTGATTGGCGGTCCGGCCGGCCCGTTTGACCGCGTCCAGGGCGTCGGCGCAGGACTGCAGCAGCTCCTCGCGCAGCGGGCTTTCGGGTTCCCGTTGCAGTTTGATGGTGATCAATTCGAGCCTCATCGAGGCGATCGAAAGGTCGTTGTTGATTTGGTGCAGTGACTTGCGGATTCGGGGATCGGATTCCATTTCATCGGAACCGACCGTTGAGGAACTCGTTCATCCGGCCGATGGTGACTTCGGAGGAGTCCACGCCATCGAGCAGTTTTTTGCCGAGGTCTTCCAGCAGCCCGTCGGCTTTCGCGGTCAGCGATTGGGCGGCCACCTGTTGTTGATTGAACCAGGCGGCCAGTTTGGCTTGTTCCTGGTCAAAGGTCTGTTGCACCTTTTGTTTCATCTGTTGTTTCGAAGCAGCGACTTGCTGCGTGATGGCGGTCTGCGCGGCGTCGCGAAGGATGTCGCCCAGGTTGGTTTCCATGTTCATCGACAAGTGGTCCCATCGGCCTTCGAATCCGGCGTCGATGGTGACCGCGTCGACCGCGGCCAGGCTTTCACGCAAGGCTTGGGTTGCCGAGAGCGATTCGTATTTAGAATCGACTTCCAGATCCAACCGAACGCCGGTCTGTTTGCTGACGAAGCGCCCTTGGATCTGTTCGCCTTCGCTCCGCATTTGCACCCAGATTTCTCGTTTCCCGCCGCTGACCTTGACCATCGCTCGGCTATCGTCGCCGAGCCGAGTCTCGGGAGCTTGGGATTGAGGCCAGTGCAAGGTCAAGCGATCGATGTCCGAGTCATTGCGTCGGTCGCGAATGTAATCGACGTTGACCACTTGGGGCCCATCGAGTTGAAGTTGTGCCCGCAGCGGTTCGGCGAGCAGTTGCGGGTCGGGAGTCAGGTTCTCGACCGTGCCGGTCAGCGAATAAGCATTGCCGTCGGCGCGCATCAGACCTTGGACCTTGCAGCGGCGAACCAGGATGTTCGGTTGCCGCGTGCGGCCGAGCAGGTCGATATCGACGCCGCGTCCGCGTTCGGTTTCCGGGGCGACGATGGTGTAGTTGGCCAGCGTGCGTCCGCCTTCCCAGTAGTCACGGATCGTGGCGATCTGGTTCTGGACCGCTTCGCTGATCAGATCGATGCCAAAGTTTTGGGACTCGTTGAGGTTGCCCGGGACGTATTGATCGATACGGTCCAGGTCGATTTGTTTGGCTTGTTGCAAGGACGCGACATCGGCTTGGAATTGGGCCGGGACGGCATCGAGTGCCGCCAGGATCGACTTCAGTTCGGCGCGTGTTTCGTCAGCCAGTCCGACCGTTCTGCCGATCTTGTCCCAGTCGCGAAGCGGGTTTTCGATTTCGCCCGCGTTGGACTTGAAATCACGAACCTTTTGTTCCAACGCGCCGGCTCGTTTGGCGAGTGACTCGTATTCCCGTTTCCACCGTGCCTTGATCGCTTCACTGCGGCGAACGGTTTCCAAGTCCTTGGCGGCTTGTTCGGCTTGGTCGCCGAGCCGATCGGTGATGCTGCCGAGCAGATTGGAGAGGACGCCTGGCTTGTCGGACAAGCTGGGGGCTTCGAAATCTTCGTCGCCGCTGAGGTGTCCGCTCGTGTCGCGTTTGGCGCCGATTTGCAGACCGGTGATGCTGCCTTCGCGGGCGACCCAACGTCGATGCAAGATCGCGTTTCCATCGAGCGCCAATTCGATCGCGTCGGCGCGGAATGCGTCGCGCATCTCCTTGGCGTCGCGGGGGTCCGCGACACGGAAATCTTCATAGCGAATCGTGGGCGGAAACAGTTTGACTTGCGTCGTTCCGATCTCCACTTTCGCGCCCGTGGCGCTCTGTAGTCCAAGGACCGTCACGTACCGGGCGACCGGGCCCAGACCCAGACCCAACAGCACGAGCACAGCCGAAACGATCAACAGTCGTGTTACAACAAATCGCCAGCGAATCATCCTGCTGCTTTCCTTTCCTGGGAGTGACGCAATTGACGAAGCAGGTAGTTGAGTGCTTCGTCCATCGGTTGCTCGGTTTCACGGTTTGCGACATCGCGGTCGGACGCACCGGGCGTCACTTCGTCGTCGCGAAAATCCTTCATCCGAATCACGTCGATCCGAGTTTCGACGGAAACCATTTGTTCGTTGGTGGGCAGCGCGTCCGACAAGTCGGTTTCGGTTCTCGTCGTGGCCTGATCGGCCGCGGAGTTGTCGTCGCGGTCCTCCGACGCGTCGATCGGAATAAAGATCGGCTCGTTGGCAAGGACATTGTCAATCGGAATCGTCGTCGGGTCGGCTGCGCTCGGTTCGGTCAAGTCGCGTTTGCGGAGCGCGAAGCGTGGCGGCGGCACTGCATCCTGCTGATCGATCAGCACGGAAACCGCCTCGGGGGCTCTGACGTCTTCGGAAACCTCGCCAGCCGATCGGCGGGGTGACCGCAGCTCGTGTTCGCCGTCTTTGCGGTCATGGCCTGTCACCGACTCTGTCGCCGGCGATGTCTGTGTCACGGTGTCGGCTGCTTCCGTTTCACCGGCTGTTTCAATGTTTGTCTGGCTGTTTGTTTTAGGGGCGGCCAATCGAAACAGCGGCAAGCAAATGGCGAACAGGGGCAACACCGAAAGCGATCCGATCACAAAGCTGCCCAGCACCACGGTGTTGTTCAGGTCGGTCCATGGCACCACCGGCAACGACCAGGCCTGGGCCGCCCACTGGCTGCCCGACGGGTGCGTCAGCAGGTATTCGCCCACTTGATGTGAGTACGGATCCAGCCGGGTTGCCACGAAGGAAACGGCGATCGCGACCACTCCCATCAGGGCGTGATTGACCTTGAAACACAGCAGCGTGGCCAACACGATCAGGGCCATCAAGTTGCCGTGGGGGATGATTCCGAGCAGCACGCCCAACGCAACACCGCCGGCCAATTGGTGCGGGAAACGTCGTCCCGCAATCGCTTTTCGGACGTTGTTGAATAGCTTGAGCGAAAATATGACCATTGCAGTGCGCCTCCATGCGCACAGTTCACGACAGGGCATCCATCAAAGGGGCTTATCGGCAGATCGACCGCTTGATATTCAATACAACCGTCACATTTTCACTTGCCAGGGCAGTTTCGTTGCTGCGGCAGCGAATCACGGATTTCGCGCGGGGAAGCCGGTTGCCGAGACGGTGCGGGGCGGTTGCTCAGCATCGGGGCACCAACTTGGTGGCACAAAAAAACGGCTGGCGAACCGGAGTTCGTCAGCCGTTGGTGTGATCCGACGGGCAGCCGAGCATGATCCAACGCTCGGTCGTGCGGGGGGCTCAGCTATCGCTGGAAAGAGAGTCGCTGGAGAGAGAGTCGCTGGATTCGGATTCGGTTTCGCTGCGGGATTCGGCGATCCGCGTGGCTTCACGAACGACGGCGATGGCCGATTGAATTTCGATCGGCGAGAACCAACGGACGTTGCCGGTGTACTTGCTCTCGACGCGGTTCTTGGCGGCCAGGGTTTCCCAGGGCAGCTTGTCCATCAAGTTCCAGGCTGCCGCTTGGGCGGTGTTTTGAGCGACTTGGCGATTGCCGAGCGCTTCGCACAGCACATGGACGCGGTCGTCTTGGGTGACGAAGTCCAAGGGGACAATTTTGTAGGCCATTTTGGGAGTCGGGTCGGGGCGACCGTGTTCCAGGCAAACGGTGGTCACGGCGAGTTTTTGTTGACGTTGCGGGGGAATTCGCATGAAGCCACCCATGCCGCCACCGCCCATGCCGCCCATGCCGCCGCCCATGCCACCCATGCCGCCGCCGCCCATACCGCCGCCCATGGCTTGGCCGCCACCGCCGCCACCCATGCCGCCTCCGCCCATGCCACCCATGCCGCCGCCCATGCCGCCCATACCACCCATCATTCCTTGACGGTTGATTGGGACGCCGGCAAACGCCGCGGGCAGTCGCAGCGTCATCGGCTTGTCGGTCAGGTTGTTGACGATGACGTTCGCTTTGGTGGTATTCAGCGGGATGAATTTGACGTCGATTTTTCCTTCGTCGATCGCGGCAAACAGTTCGGCTTGGACGGTTTCGTCTTCGGCGGGAGCGTCTGCCAACGCCAGACCGGCGCTCAGGGCAACGCCGAGCGACATCAGGCCGGCGAACACGCGGCGAGTAACAAGACGGGCAGGGATTGATTGGGTGCGATAGGACACGTTCGAATTCCTTGTGCGATTGGAGCCGCAACGGTGATGAGATTAACGCCCGGATGCGACCATGAAATGGGGATACCTTTCGACACCCCGCCTGACGCTGCGCGCAGCGTCGATTGGGGTGGATGAAACCGGGCCAGAGGAATAAGGCGTTTGGATTCGCGGCCCGAACCTCCCCAGGGGATGATCGCAAATCGTTCCTCTTGCCAACCCCATCATAGATCGGCGTCCTAGCAGAACCAAGTGAAATCGTCGTCAGGAATTGCATTTTGGGCTATTGGAATCGGTCCTCGATGTCTACTTTCGCAGGGTAAACCGCCCCGCGGCCCGTCAGCGGGGCGTTGGGAGAACGATCGGCAGGCAGGAGCAATCGCGGGATGTCCGTTGAAATCACTGAAAATGGCGAGGTCCACATCTACGGTCGCGAGCGACTGGGGGAGCGACCGCGGATCGGAATCCTGACCTCCGGCGGCGATTGCCCGGGGCTGAACGCGGTGATCCGGGCGACGACCAAAACCGCCTTTTGGCTGGGTTATGACGTGGTCGGGTTTCGGGACGGATTCGAGGGGCTTGTCGATCCGATTCGCTATCAGGTGCTCAGCCCGCGGAACACCGCAGGCATTCTGGTGCAGGGGGGCACGATTCTGGGGTCGACCAACAAGGGCCGGTTTGCCGCGCGGGTTGGGGAAAGCGGCCGCGCGGAGCTGGATCCGCGGTTGATCGGTCGCGTCGCCGAGACGGTCCAACGGATGAAGCTCGAGGGGCTGATTGTCGTCGGCGGAGACGGGTCGCTGTCGACGGCCCTGCAATTTCACGAAGCGGGGATACCGGTGGTCGGGGTCCCAAAAACCATCGACAACGACCTCAAAGCGACCGCCTTCACGTTCGGGTTCAATAGCGCCGTGCTGTGCTGCGCCGACGCGCTCGATCGGCTGCACACGACCGCCGCGAGCCACCAGCGGGTCATGGTGTTGGAGGTGATGGGGCGGCACACCGGTTGGATCGCCCTGCACGGGGGGATCGCCGGCGGTGCGGACGTGATTTTGATTCCCGAGATCGAATGGACCTATGACAACATCATTGCGAAAATCGCCGAACGTCGGGCACTGGAAAAGTACTTCACGCTGGTCGTCGTGGCCGAAGGGGCCCATTTGCCTTCCGGCGGGCTGGTCGTCGAAGAACAGGCCGGGATGCAAAACAAGCAGGTCCGTCTGGGCGGGATCGGCCAAGTCATCGCCGAGCGTCTCGAGGGGATGATCGAACAGGATGTCCGATTCGTCGTGCTGGGACACCTGCAGCGTGGCGGCGGCCCGACAACCTTTGACCGCGTCTTGGCCAGCGAATACGGCGCCCACGCGGTGCGGCTGATCACCGAACGCAAATTCGGGCAAATGGTGTGCAGCGATCCGCCAGACATTCGCGATGTCTCCATTGCCGAGGCGGTCGACCAGATTCGCACCGTCGATCCGTCCGGCTCGGCCGTTCAGACCGCCCGGGCGATGGGCATCTGCTTTGGCGACACGCCGGGATACGAAAACCCCTTCAAGCAACCACCGTCGCACTAGCGTTCCGTCTCCGGTCAATTTTCCGGTAGTGGACGAGGCGACGAGTCCTCCGACAATTCCTATAATTGAACAACACCGCAAATCGCGGGACTCCTCGCGTCGTCCACTACGTTTCGTGCGCCAGCGCATTCTTAGTCAACACCCGTCAACAATCGATGAACGCA
>NZ_JBFHKV010000288.1:0-8496 GCF_041595215.1 Stieleria sp.
GCGGTCGAAGCGCTCGGCGCGACGACCTGTCTGGTTCAAGCCGACATCTGCCAATCGCAGCAGCGGCAACGGTTGGTCGACGAGAGCTGGGACTTTCTCGGCCCGCCGACCACTTGGGTCAACAACGCCGGTGCGGACGTCTTGACCGGCGAGTTCGAAAACGAATCGTTCGCCGAGAAACTGCGGCGGCTGATCGAAACCGATGTCCTGGCGACGATCGATCTGAGCCGCCAAGTGATCCGGCGCTGGCGTCAAGATGTTTCCGGCAGCGAAGCGCAGCCGCCGTCGATGACGTTTATCGGTTGGGACCAAGCGCCCGTGGGCATGGAAGGCGACGCCGGACAGATGTTCGGTCCGGTCAAAGCCGCGGTGATGGCGTTTGCCAACAGCGTCGCGCAAGAGGTCGGCCCGACCATTCGAGTCAACACGGTCGCGCCCGGTTGGATCAAAACGGCGTGGGGCGAAACAACGGATTCGTACTGGGACGGCCGGGCACGGCGGCAATCGTTGATGAATCGCTGGGGGACGCCCGAAGACGTGGCCCGGGCGGTGTGTTTCGTCGCCGATCCGGACAACACGTTTTGCAACGGACAGACGATTCAAGTCAACGGCGGCTGGAGCCGGACACACCCGCGCTGAATTCGTTAGACTGCTCCACTGACGCGCCCGGGACCGTTGACGCGACCGGGCGACGACTCCACCAACGTTTTTCTCCTCTTGAGTGATTTATGACCAGCGCTGACGAATCGACCCAAGCGAAAGCCGACCACTTTCGCGAGCGTTATGAACAAGTTCGTGAAATGATCGGCCGCGTCATCGTGGGGCATGACGACATCGTCCAGGGTGTGTTGACGGCGATGCTGTGTGGCGGCCACTGCTTGCTCGAAGGTGTGCCGGGGCTGGGCAAAACGATGCTGGTGCGAACGTTGTCCGAAGTGTTGGATTTGGATTTCAATCGAATCCAATTCACCCCGGACTTGATGCCGGCAGATATTTTGGGAACCAACATGATCGTCGAATCCGAAGACGGTCGACGTCAGTTTCAATTTCAACGCGGACCGGTCTTCACCCAGATTCTGCTCGCCGACGAAATCAACCGCGCGACGCCCAAGACGCAGTCCGCGATGCTGGAAACGATGCAGGAAGGCACGGTCACGGCCGCCGGAGCACGATACGAACTGGAACAACCGTTCTTCGTCTTGGCGACCCAGAACCCGATCGAACAAGAAGGCACCTATCCGCTGCCGGAAGCACAACTGGACCGGTTCCTGTTCAAGTTGGTCGTCGGCTACAGCAGCCGTGACGATCTCAACACGATCGTCGAACGAACCACGCGGGGCGAAAAACCGCAGATCGATAAGGTGATGGATGGGGCCGAGATCCGCGGGATGCAAACCATGGTGCGCGACGTCGTACTGACGCCTCCAATCCGCGACTACCTGGTCCGCCTGACACTGGCCACCCATCCCGACGGCGCCCATTCGGTCGATGCCACCAATCAATATGTGCGTTGGGGCGCCAGTCCGCGGGGAGCCCAAACGCTGGCGCTTGCGTCGAAAGTCCGCGCCATCCTGGCCGGACGTTACAACGTCAGTTTCGAAGACATTCGCCGCGTCTATTTGCCGACGATGCGACACCGAGTTCTGCTGAACTTCGAAGCCCAAGCCGAGGGCATCGAAACCGATTCGGTGCTGTTGGAGATTCTGGAGAAAGTTCGCGAGTCCGCCGAATAGGGGGCCCGCCAGCGTCCTCCCTACTCCGGTCGGCATGAATTGCCGAATACCGGTGAACATGCGACGAGAAAAGTGTGGAAAATCGACCGTTTTGTGCCCGCCATTCAGGTAGAAAACGGAGCGTGACTCGACGATTCCTGGGGAATTCGTCTGGCGTGGTCGATGTTCATCTAATCTTCACACGGGTAGCGTCCGCTAGACGGTCGTCAATTCCGACAGTCGCTGCTATCTTTCCGCGCATGGCCCACTTCGGGGCACGCTCTGCCGCTCCCTCAGGGATCGGCGGGCTTTCGAATCGCGACACGGGTTCCCCCCCAATCTTTAGCGGAGTTTTGCTGGGATGTTCCTCCAAATCACTTCTCGCCCGATGCCCCTGAATCGGAAACGAGCGATCGGCTGTTTTGCGTTAGTATCGAGTCTGCTGGTCGGAATGGTCGGATGCGGCAGCAAGACGGAAACGTCGACGACCGAATCGAGCGGCGCGGTCGCCGCGTCCAACCTGACCGGCACGATCAAAATCAACGGCAGCAGTACGGTGCAACCGATCGCCAACGCGGTCAAAGAGGAATTCGCCAAGCTGTATCCCGACGTCACGGTCAGCGTCGACGGGAAAGGCACTGGCAACGGATTCAAATTGTTCCAAGACAAAGAGACCGACATTTCCGACGCATCGCGTCCGATCAAACCGGGCGAATTCGAAGCCTGCAAAGAAAACGGCGTCGCATTCATCGAGATCCCCGTCGCCTATGACGGACTGACGATCGTGATCCACCCCAAAAATGATTGGGTCGATACCCTGACGGTCGATCAGCTGAAGAAAATCTTTGTCGGCCCCGACGCGGCCAAGAAGTGGAGCGATGTGGACCCCAGTTGGCCAAACGAGACCATCGAGATCTTTGCCCCGGGAACCGGTAGCGGAACGTATGACTATTTCCGCGAAGTCGTAATCGGAAAATCCGAGGACGCGCTTCGAAACGACATGAATTTGAACGAAGACGACAACGTCCTGGTCAACGGTGTCGCCGGAAACCCTTATGCGATCGGATTCTTCGGGGTGGCATATTACGAAGAGAGCAAGGACAAGTTGAAGGCCGCAAAGATCATCAACCCCAAGGACGAGAAAGCCTACTTGCCGACGCCGGAAAACATCGCCAGCGGAGCGTACGCACCGTTCAGCCGCCCGTTGTTTATCTACGTCAGCACCGCCTCGTTGCCCCGCGCCGAAGTTGCTACCTTTGTGTCGTACTTCCTGGAAAACGCGCCGAGTCTTTGTGAACGCGTCGGCTACGTCCGCTTGCCCGACGAGATCATGCAGCGTGGCATGAAAAACTTGGACGAAGAGAATGCCGGAACCCACTACATCGATGCCGAAGGCAATTCGCGAAGTGGTGCGGTCGCTGACATCTATCAGCCGGAAAACTTGACCAAGTAGGCGCAGAAACAGATCGCATGGGCATACGTGTTGGTGTGCAGGCTTTAGCCGCCCTCCGTCGCTGCTTCGCAGCGACGGGGTATCGCCTAACGGCTACTACACCAACGGTTGCTGCCCACTGCAATCGGAAGCATACGGTGAACTGATGCCGCTACCTAAAGCCCTTCAAAATCGCGAGTTTCGGTCGACCCGATCGGGCGCCTTCTCGGAACGTCTGATCGTGATTTCGCTGGCGTTGTGCGCCACGGCAACCGTGCTGATCACGGTCGGCATCATTTACATGTTGATCACGCAGAGTGCCGGCTTCTTTCGCAGCGAAGCGGTCACGATGTCGGGGTTTCTCACCGACACCGAGTGGACCGCATTGCAGAGCAAGGACTTGGCGCAGGCCAAGTTTGGCATCCTGCCGCTGCTCAGTGGAACGTTCCGTGTGACGCTGATCGCGATGATCATCGCGTTGCCGCTGGGGTTGATCACCGCGATCTACCTGAGCGAATTCGCATCGGCGAGAATCCGATCCTGGCTCAAGCCGACCTTGGAAATCATCGCCGGGGTGCCCACCGTCGTACTCGGCTACTTCGCGATTCTTGTCATCAGCCCTTCGCTCCAATTGATCAGCGACGGGGCGTTTTCGACGTTTAATGCAACCAGCGCGGGGATCGCGGTCGGCATCCTCTGTCTGCCGATGGTCTGCAGCCTGTCCGAGGACGCGATGCGTGCGGTGCCTCGCAGCTTGCGGGAAGGCGCTTACGGACTCGGTTGCACCCCGTTTGAAACGTCTGTCAAAGTGGTTGTCCCCGCGGCGCTCAGCGGCATCATCTCGGCGTTCCTACTCGCCTTCAGTCGAGCGATCGGTGAAACCATGGTGGTCGCATTGGCCGCCGGAACCCTGCCCACGATGACCCTCGACCCGACGCAACAGGCTCAGACCATGACCGGGTTCATCGTGGAGATGATCAAGAGCGAAAGTGAATACGGGACCGTGCAGTACTACAGTCTTTACGCGGTCGCGGTCACGCTTTTCACGATCACGTTTCTTATGACCCTGGGCGGCCAAATCATCCGCCGACGCTTCAAGGAGTCGTACCAATGAGCTCCATCCCTGACGCGATCGTCAACCAGGACGCAAAATTTTTGACCGACAACGCGAAACGGCGCAAGCGGCTCAGCCTGTGGTTCTATTTTCTCTGTGTCGCGATCGCGTTGATCAGTGTGGTCATCTTGATCGTCTTGATGGTTTCGATTTGGAGCCAAGGCCAGTCTCGGTTGTCCACCGATCTGTTGACGCGGGCCCACAGCGAATTGGAGATCGAGCGAAGCGGGATGTGGCCCGCCATCCTCGGTTCGCTGTTCGTCTGTGGCACCTGTGCGGTCGTCGCATTGCCGCTGGGCGTAGGAACGGCTGTCTTTTTGGAAGAGTTTCAACCGACGAACAAGTTGTTGCGGTGGATCCATGGATTCGTGCAACTGAACATCTCCAATCTCGCCGGCGTGCCATCGATCGTCTACGGGCTGCTGGGGCTGACCGTGTTCGTTTACATGTTCAACGTGTTCGGCCAGATTCGCGTCAACGAGTCGGCGGGAATGGAGATCATGGGATACAAGCACTTTTACCAAGTGCTGACGTTGGAACCGGGACACGTCGTGTTTGTACCGCAATCGGATCCCACCAAGCGTCAGACCACGTTTGACGAGCCATTCCAAGCCGTCGATCCGGATGGCAATCCGATCGAGATCTCGATTTGGACGCCGGGGACTCCCAAGCCCTCCGACCCCGCGATTCGGCGTCAAACGGTTCGGGCCGGCGCCATCGGGGGGACGATCACCGAGCGAAACTGGTATTACTTTCGGCTCCCGTTCGACAAAAGCTTTTTATCCGGGGGGCTGACGCTCGCGCTGGTGATTCTGCCGATCATCATCATTTCGTCCCAGGAATCGCTCCGCGGGGTGCCGTCATCGCTGCGTGAAGCATCGATGGGCCTGGGGGCAACGACCTGGCAGACCGTCCGTGATGTCTGTTTGCCGGCCGCGTTACCCGGCATCATGACCGGCTCGATTTTGGCGATGGGACGGGCCATCGGCGAGGCCGCACCGATTCTGGTCGTGATGGGTGCCGCGGTGGCCAAGAGCAGCGGTCCCAAACACCTGATGGACGACGCGGTGACGATGCCGGTGCTGATTTTTAACTGGGCCGGACGCCAACAGGACGAGTTCAAGGAACTTTCTGCCGCCGCCATCATCGTCCTGCTGGTCATCTTACTTCTCTTGAACTCGACGG
This sequence comes from Stieleria sp., assembly GCF_041595215.1. Classification (NCBI taxonomy): domain Bacteria; kingdom Pseudomonadati; phylum Planctomycetota; class Planctomycetia; order Pirellulales; family Pirellulaceae; genus Stieleria; species Stieleria sp. The sequence goes on from NZ_JBFHKV010000288.1 coordinate 5,444, forward strand.
CGATCTATATTCGTCATCACGTCCAAAAAGCTCAATCCTGAACCCCGCGAAGTCATGTCAAGCGTAACGCCAGCGATCGAGTCGGAGGAGAATTCCGATGCACTCCCCGATCAAACGCTGATTCACATCGAAAAGCTGAATGCTTGGTATGGCGATTTCCAAGCGATCCACGACCTGTCACTGGAAATCCCCAAGCACAAGGTGACCGCGTTCATCGGTCCCAGCGGTTGCGGCAAAAGCACGCTGCTCAAATGGATCAATCGGATGAACGATGTCGTCCCCGGCGCGCGTGCCAAGGGGCGGCTTGCGATCAGCGGTGACGCGTCCAATGACCACGCCGAAATCAACGTCCTGGACCCCGGATTGGATGTCGTCGGGCTCCGCCGAAAAGTCGGAATCGTGTTTCAAAAACCGAATCCGTTTCCCAAAAGCATTTATGACAATGTCGCCTTCGGTCCGCGACTGCACATGAAAACGTCCAAGTCCGAACTGGACGAACTGGTCGAATGGTCCTTGCAAAAAGCCGCGGTCTGGGACGAAGTCAAAGATCGGCTGCATGGACCGGCACTCGGTCTGTCCGGTGGACAGCAACAACGATTGTGCATCGCCCGGGCGATCGCCGTGGGGCCGGAAGTGCTTTTGATGGACGAACCTTGTAGCGCACTGGATCCATCCAGTACGTTGGCGATCGAAGACCTGATCTTTGAACTGAGAACCCAGTACACGATCGTGATCGTGACACACAATATGCAGCAAGCCTCTCGCTGCAGTGATAAAACGGCGTTCTTTTTCGAAGGCAAATTGATTGAAGCCGGTCCCACCGAGCAACTGTTCACCCGGCCACAGCAGAAACAGACCGACGACTACGTCCGTGGCAAATTTGGATAAGAACCTTGATGTCAAAACACCTCCATCGCGAACTGGAAAGTCTTCGCGAGCAGTTGGTTAACCAATTCACGGTCGTCGAGCAGATGATCCAAATGGCGGTTCGCGCGCTCGTCGAACGCCGAACGGATTTCGCCGATCGCGTCGTCGAAAGCGATGAGGGCGTTGACATCACCGATGTACAAATCGAAGAGGAGTGCCTGAAACTGCTGGCGCTTCACCAGCCCATGGCGGGCGATCTGCGTTGGCTGATCACGGTGGTCAAGGTCAACGGAGAACTCGAACGCATGGCCGATACGGCGTGCAACATCGCCGAACGTGCCAAAGCCATGTCGGCATTTCCGATGTTTACCGTCCCGGAACAGATGACCGAAATGGTCGATGCCACCATTCGTATGGTCCGGCGTTCCCTCGATGCGTTCGTCACCAACGATGCGAAGATGGCGGTCGAAGTCATCAAGATGGATGACCTGGTCGATCAACAAAACCGCCAGATCATTGAACATCTACAGGAGTTGATCAAAGCCGACCCGTCGCTGATCGAACCGGCGTTTCATTGCTTCAGCGCCTCGCGACACCTCGAACGCATCGGCGATCTGGCTGAAAACCTGGCCGAGGAAACGATCTATCTGGTCGAAGGTGAAATCGTACGTCACAAACATGGCGTCATCGGCGACGCCGCAAAATAAGTCGCGAACACCGATCGCGCGACCTTCGCTACCGTGTCGCCTGCCCAGCAGGCAATCGCCTCAGATCGACACTGACGCTGCGGTGATCCGACCCGATGTGCGGTCCGACGCGATAGCTTGCACATTCGAGCGACCGGCTGATCAAGATGTGATCCAGGACCAGCCCCATCGGAAAACTGGAACCGCCGGCGTACCAGGTCGGCGTGGCGGCGAGCCCTTGCTTGGCCCGCCGCAGCCCCGAGCGTCGACCGAATGCGCCGAAATGCGGTGACCAGGGCGTCACGTTCAAATCGCCCATCACGACGATCGGCTGCTCAGGAGCGCGTTTTTGCGTTCGCTGGATTCGTTCCGCAAGCAACTGCAAGTGTTCATTGCGCGAACGAAACCGACCAGCGCCCATCGGCGGCAAGGGATGCGTCGCGATCAATCGACACCCCAAACACTCGACTTCGATCGATTTGATGTTCTCGTTCAATTCGAACGCCTCGGAACGAGCGAACGGCAGTTTGCTGTAGACGCCGATTCCAAAATTTCCGTGATCTTGGGGACGCGTCACGGCGTGCGGGTATCGGGGACTCAATTGGTCCGTCAAGAAATCGTCCAGTCCGCGACTGAGTTCCAGGATCGCGACCACGTCCGGATCGACCTCGCGGATCTCGTCCAACACCCGCTGATACGACCGGTTGCTGGTCAACACATTCATGGTCATCACGCGCAGCGATGGCTCAACGCCCGCTGCGGACATCGGGTCGGGAATCCATTGAGCAAACATGGCAGCGCAGTGCACCATGAAACAGACCGCGGCGATCCACGCCAAGCGGGGCTGCCTGACGATCGCGGACAGCGCGATCACAACCGCAATGGCGATCAATTGCTGGGTCCGCAGATTGGCAAGCAGGTCCGATACCCAGAACCAACGGGCGAACAGGGTCACGACCGTCACCAGCAGCACCGCCAGGCAGGCCAACCGGGCCAGGGCCGAGAACACATTCGTTAATGATAGTGAACGCTCAGTCATTTCGCCTGCCGGCGCGTTGGACAGTTCATTGCTAACGCGACTGCAGGTGATCCCAGATCCGCGAGACCAGACTGCGATCATCCGGGATGGTGAGACGCCCGATTTGCCCCGATTGTACCGCTAGACTAGTCAACGGATCCAAGGGCAACACGGAACGCAACTGGGGATGAACCAACTCGTTGGACTCCGATTGCTGTAGCATCTGCACCGCCAATGGACCTCCCGCCGTCGCCGCCAAGGCGGGGTGCGGCTGGGTCCGGCTGGCGGAAGGTTGTAAATCCTGCAGCGGCGCCGTGATTGAAACGCCGCCCCGTAGACGGATCGAAGCGACTTGCTTGGACGAGGACGCCTTCTTGTAAGCTTCCAGAGTGTCTTCGGCGACGATCGCTAAGACTTCTTTTTCCTGGGGATCGGAAACCCGCAGCAATTCTTCGCCCTGTTTGACGTAACGCCCTAGCAGC
>NZ_JBFHKV010000289.1:0-8488 GCF_041595215.1 Stieleria sp.
CATTCTGCACCCATCATTCTGCACCCATCATTCTGCACCCATCATTCTGCACCCATCATTCTGCACCCATCATTCTGCACCCATCGTCTTGCCCCCATCGTTTTGCCCCCATCGTCTTGCCCCCATCCAGGAAGACCGACGCCCCATGAATCGCCTCGCTGCGGCAATCCACTCCGCGTCAGTACTTGGGAAAGATGTCCGGGGTGGGGAAGCGGTCTTCGTGGCGGAAGCTTCCATCACCCAGAAACTCTTCTCGGGGAAGGTTCACCTCGGGCCAACCCGCCGGACGGACGCGAACGACTCGTCCCGGGCGGATCCCTTCAATAATCAGGTCCGTCTCGAAGCGAATTTGAATGCCGCTGCTGCCAAGGGGGACGTCGCCCGTCGCCTTCACGACGTCCAGGAGGGGGCCTTTCGACGCCATGTGGGTCGGTCCGTAGTTCCCGCCGGCGTGTTTCAATGTGTTTTCCGATGCGTTCATCGCGGCCTGTTTCCCTTTCTGGAAATCGGCGTAAAGCGACGCGTCCATGCCGCCGAACAACGTCGCGGTCACGGTCGCGCGGCCGAACTTGCCATACTCAACGGCATCAATCCAAGCGGGCATCCAGCGGCTGCGGATGAAGGCCTTGTGCGTCGCGGTCTGTCGGTCGGCGGCGCGCCCGATCGCGGTGTCGTCCAGCCAGATGTCTGAAACATGAAACCGGGTGAAGACACTCGACGGCGTGGGTTTCCAAGTGATGCCGAGCTGCACGGCCTGGTCACCGAGCACTTTCTTTCCGCTTGCCGGCCAAAGCCCTGCGGCGACCAAGTCCTTGACTCCCAGACATTCGCGGCCACGCCAGATGCGGGTGGCGGCATCAAACGTCATCGTTTCCTCGCTCGGCGTGCCGTCCCGGCCTTCCTTCGGTTCGCGGCTGGCAACGATCTGCCCCTCGTTGTTGTCGATGTCCATCTCTTTCAGTTTCCATACCAGTCCCTCGCGAAGGCAGTGGCTGAGTTCGTCTTCGAGCAGCAGGACATGGTTCTCGGCCGGTGCGATCCCGGCGCCACTGTAACCCGCCGTTTTCTTTCGGTTGTCGATCGGAAGCACCGGAACGGCGGAGAGCGTCGGATCGGGCGGCAGGAATGCCCGGACGTGCAGCACGGTGCCGAGCGGGATGTCCCGAAGATCCGCCGGTGCGCCGTGATACCTCACGATGCCGTAGGGAAGCATCGCGAAGGGATGCGGCGGGTTTCGAAAATACGTGCCAGCCCCTTGCACACGAACGCTGCCGCGGCGATTGACGTGATCCACGAACACCAGTTCGCCGCGATAGGCGTGCGCCTTTTCCAAGGGAGGAAACGAGCCTACCGTGGGGCGAAACGGTTCATCTGCGACGGCTGTTCCCGCGGTCAAAACAATGATCAGCCACAGTGCCGGGTGCAGTCTTGAATTAAGAGTCTTGGTGGAGGGCATAGCGGTTGGCAGGTGGCGGTTCGTCGATGGGAAAGTTTCAAGTTTCAAGTTTCAAAGCTAACAGCTAATGGCTAATGGCTAATGGCTAATGGATCCTCACACTTCAATGACTGAATTGCTGTCACCGAACGTGTCCGTCTCGACTCCCATGCGCTGCGCCATCATCAACAGGAGATTGCTCATGTGCGCGTCCGGGTTGGCGGGTCGGCTGCACAGCGCGTAGTGCTCACCGGGCTTGTCGAGTTGATAGCCGTTGAAGTGGCCCTGATTGAAGTCCAGATGGCGGCCGTGCTGGAGGCCGAGGTCTGAACCGCCGGCGAGCACCAGCGGCAAGTTGGCATTGCCGTGGCTGTGTCCGTAAGACATGCCGCTGCCGAACAACGCCATTGTGGAGCCCAGTAGCGGTCGTCCGTTGAGGTCCTTGGTTTCCTGCAACCGCGAGAGGAAATAGCTGTACTGCTCGATGGCGAAGGTGTCGTAGTTGGTGAGTTTTTCGATGTAGCCGGCATCGCCGCCGTGGTGGCTGAGTTGATGCCGCGACTCCGTGATGTCGATTTCCGGAATCGCGATCGCCTGACCTTCGCCACCCAGGCTGAACGTGGCCACGCGTGTTACATCGGTTTGAAAGGCCAACACCATCAGGTCGTAGACCGTGCGGAAATAGTCACCCGCCTGGGTGTCGGGGATGTCGCGGTCGGTGCGTTTGCGGTCGGCGTCAGAAATCGGGGGTAGCGGCGTGTCGAGCCAGGCATCGGCCCGCCGCGTGCGAATCTCTGCCTCTCGGACCGAACTGAGGTATTGATCGAGCCGCCCCTTGTCAGCCGCGCCCATCTTCTGCTCCAGCCGCCGCACTTCCGCGAGGTTGTCATCAAGGACACTGGCTTTACGACGCAGAGCCCTTCGCTGAGCTGCGATGCCGCCTTTGGGTTCCTCGAACAGCGACGCGAAGATTTCACTGCAACGACGCATCGGCGGAAGTTGAACGCCGTCGGCCGTCCAGGACAGCGACTCCTGCGTGATGGCAATTTCCATCGATGGGTAACGGGTGTGCGGAGCGGTGACTTCGGCCATCTTCTGGTCCACCGAGATGGTGTTGCGGTCCGAGGGACCGAGCTTTCCACCGGTCAGCCAAATCTTGATGCAGTTGTGGTGGTGGCTGAGGCTTCCCGGGTGATGCAAGCCGCTGATGGGCGTGATGATGTCGCGATGTTTCTCCAGCGGCTTGAGCGACCGGGAGAACTGGTAGCCTGCACCCGGCGCGGTGATTTGATAATTCAGCGAATGAACACCGTTGGCGAGGTAGATGAACGCACTGCGTCGCGGCGATGCGGACGCCTGCTCGGCCGCCCGCGACGGGATCATGCATTCCAGCAATGGCAGTGAAATGCAAGTGCCCAAGGCACGTAGCGCATGCCGGCGGTCGATGAGCCAGGACTGGGAGAGAAAATGGGACATAGCGATTAGTGGTTAGTGGTTAGCAGTGAGCTTTACCCCGAGAGGGGTTGCAGCAAGTAGCCGGTGGTCGCCTTAGCGAACCACCGGAAGCCTTTAATCGATTACGGATTGACCCCGGATGGGGTCACAGCATTACTACGCTGCGACCCCGTCGGGGTCGATTTGGACTGTCCTTGTCCATTCCGGCGGTGTTCGCTTCGCTCGACCGCCGGCTACTTTCTGCCATCCCATCCGGGATGCAGAGATGTGGGTCAACCTAAGGTTGGTGGATAAAACATTCTATTGTCTGGCTAATTGCTAATTGCTAATTGCTAACAGCTAACAGCTCCCTTCACCTCTTCCTCATCAGTTCCGAAAGAGCGACCGCGCGGACGATGTCTCGAATTCGATAGTCGTTCTTCTTCGCTTCGTTTTCAATCGCGTGGAGGTCATCTTGATCATCGACGGTGAGCACGCGGCGGAGGGCGTAGGTGCAGAGGTGTTCGATGAAGGCCCGTGCGACCTTGTCGCGGTCTTCCAACAGCAGCCGTTTGAACTCGGCCGAATCGGTGAACGAGCGGCCGTCGGGCATGACGCCCGAGGCATCCACCGATGGATCGTCTCCGGTCCCGGCTGCGACGCGTTCGTGCGTCCTCCATTGGCCGATGGCGTCATACTGGTCGAAGGCGAAACCGAGCGGATCAATGCCTCGGTGACAGGCGGCACAACTCGCATTCTGAGCATGCGCGGCAAGCTTCTGACGGATCGTCGCCTTGGGACTCTGCGGCGGATTCGGTTCGATCGGATCGACGTTGGCCGGAGGTGGCGGCGGGGTTTTGTTGAAGATCGCTTCGCTGACCCAGACGCCGCGATGCACCGGTCGGTGGCGGGTTCCGTCGGACGTCAACCCGAGCACCGCGCCCATCGTGAGCAGACCGCCGCGATGGTCGTCGGGCGTCAATGAGACGCGTTGGAAGCCGCTGTGGGTCGGTTCCGGCAGCCCGTAGAAATCACAGAGCCGGGCGTTGGCCATCGTCCAGTCGGAACGAAGAAAACCGTCAATGGGCTGGTTTGTCGCGAACATCTCGCGGAAATACTCGACCGGCTCGGCCCGCATGCTCGCCTCGAGCCAGTCGTCGTAGCCGGGGTAGAATTGCTTGTCGGGCGGGAACATGCCGACGCGGTGAAGCTGCAACCACTGCCGTGAGAAATCATCGATGAAACGCTCAATGCGGTCGTCCGTCAGCATGCGGTCCACTTCGGTCCCCAGCCCCGCGCCAATCAATTGGCCGCTGATGGCGGCGGTGAAGAGGCCATCGTCGGGCATCGAACTCCAGAGAAAATACGAAAGCCGCGAAGCGAGTTCCCAGTCCGTGAGGCGTTCACGGGGCTCGGGGTCACCTTCGACGAGATAGACGAAATTTCGGGAGGTCAGCACGCCTTGCATCGCGATCCGAAAGGCCTCGGCCGCCGTTTCGCCCGCCTCGCGTTCGACGCGGAACGATTGCAGATAGTGCTTCAGTTCGTCCATCATCACCGGGCGCCGCCAAGCGCGTTCGGCGAATCGCCGCAAATGCTCCGCGACAACTTCGTCAGCGGCATCATCAGGCGGCAGCACGCCTTCGCGCCGAGAGCGTTCCGCCTCGGTTTGCAGCGGCCCTTCCCACTCGATCCAATCGAGCAGCACGGTGGAGAAGATGCCGTTGCCTTTGTCATCGAACATCTGCGGGGCGTTCGGATTCAGAAGAATAGTCTCGCTGCTATGCGTAAAAATGTAGGAACGGCTGGCGATCGCATTGCGGAAGGCGGCACCGCCCCTGCGGTCCACCCCATCGGTGGCGACCACGCAGAAATGCAGCGTCGTCGGCATTTCGAGAAACACCTCGAACTCATACACCTGCGGACCGTCCTCTGGTGCCGTGATGTCAAATTCGATGAGACCGTCGACGGTCTCCTCGCCGGTTCGCGTGCCAATGCTCAGATGAGCCGGCTGGCCGCCGGGCGGACGGATTCCGCTGGCTTGCAGCCGCATGCGATAAAGCCCGCTGTGTTCCGGACCGGTCTTTCCAAACCAATTGGACGAGAGCGCATTCTGAACCCGGCCGGGGAACAGCAAAAAACGCAGCGGCCGCTTGATCCCAAACCGGTCGAGCGTTTCCTGCTGGATCTTCCCGCCGCCGTAACGCAACTCCGCTGCCGTTTTGCGGACGATGCGAGCTTCGGCGGATGTGGCAGAGAAAGCTCGATCGAGCACGATGTCCGCCGCGCGGTAGTAGCGGTCGACATGCGACGGCGACAGCGAAAGCTCCGACCCGATGCGCTCAAAACCTCGCCACAGCGTGTCCTCGTTCAGCTCCCCCGGCATGAAGGGATCGTAGCGCACCCCGAGCAAGTCATAAACCGTGTTCTGGTATTCTTTGCGGCTGAGCCGATAGTGCGCCACCGCCGGCCGGGCCGCCATCCGCGCCGCGCGGCCGTCCTTGAGCCGAGCGTCGAGACTCGTCACGAACGCTGCGATCTCATCCTGAGTCGGCTGCGGCTGGTCCTTCGGAGGCATTTCGCCACTGTTGACCTTGTCAAGCGCTTCGGCCCAATGGTGTGAGTCCAGGCCAGCCTTGAAATCTCGCGACAGTCGGTCGATCCGCAGGTCGCCCTCTTCCTCCTGTGAGCCGTGGCAGCGGACGCAATGTTTTTCCAGAAACGCCTCAAAGGGTTCCGCGGCGGACGCCAACGCTGACATGGAAACGGAAGCGGATGCGATGACAACCAGAAGAAAACGCACCGTCACTCGTTCAACCAATTTCACATGCACACCGTCAAAACCACGACTCGCAAGTGAACTGATCCAGCGACCTTCACTCGCGTGCACATCGTGCGCGAACGTATTCATTCGACCCTTCATGCAATCTCTCTCGATTCACGTATCCATCGACGTCGGCCGAGTCGGTGCTGCTCAAAACCGTTGTGGTAGGTGGGGCTGTTGCGGTAGGTGGGCAAGCGACGGACGGAAAATCAATGTCGTCGCGTGGACGTTCCGCCGTCTGGCGAGGGCAGCGACGCAGCAGGGGACAGTATAGACGGTCATTGACCGCTCGTTGCGAAGTCGCCCACTGGCGATCGCTCGAACTCGGCCCCCAATCCGGCTCCGGGAATTCGCGCGGCGGGAAATCCATCGGCGACGGCGGATTTCCTGCCGCCGCGTCTGCCATGACTGCGTTTTCACGCACAAAAATCGCTCCCCTTGGGTTGGTATGTTTTTTGCCTACTCACGGCGCTCCTTGCCAGGGCAGGCGTTCCTTGGCGAATACCGATGTGTCAAACGACCTTCTTCACCCAATCCATTCTCAGCCAGGAAAACTTTCGTGCAATTTGATCGACTCCTCAGCTTCGGTACCAAACGTGTTTCGACCCGCGTGGCGGGTGTGCTCCTTGCCGTCGGATTGGTGGTCCTTGCGATCGGCCAGGACGGTCCAGCGAAAGCGAACGCACCACAGTCACCCGGACAAACGAATGCCGCGATTGACGAAGCGGTATCGTTGGGGATCAGCTTTTTGAAGAACCGAGGACAATCCGCCGACGGATCCTTTAGCCCCGAAAGCGGTGTCGCCGTCACCGGATTGTGTGTCCGCGCGATTCTGGAAAACCGTCCGACCGAAGTTGATTCGCCAGCGGTGAAGAAGGCGTTGCAGGTGATCCTGGATAACGTCCAGCCCGATGGCGGAATTTATGTGAAAGGGTCCAGGCACCGGAACTATGAAACGTCGGTCGCTGTTGGGGCACTGGTCGCGGCCAACCGCGACGATCGCTTTGACAGCCAGCTCAAACGAGCCGAAGCGTTTTTGAAAGAGATTCAGTGGGACGAAGGCGAGGGCCTCACGCCCGCGGACCCGGCCTACGGCGGAGCCGGATACGGCAGCCACTCCCGCCCCGATCTCTCCAACACGTCGTTCATGATCGATGCACTGCGGGACTTGGGCAACGATGCCAACGACGAAGCGATCAAAAAGGCGTTGATCTTCGTCTCAAGATCACAAAACCTGGCCGGCCACGGAAATGATTTGCCGCACGCCGCGTCCGAAGGTGATGGCGGGTTCTACTACACCCCTGCCGCCGGCGGTGAAACCAAAGTGGTCGGAGGGGACACGCGCGACGGTGGCGGCGGACTACGTAGCTACGGATCGATCACCTACGCGGGTTTCAAAAGCCTGATCCATGCCGGGTTAACGGAATCCGATCCGCGTGTGATCGCCGCCATGAACTTTATCGAGGACCACTATTCACTGACCGAAAATCCGGGAATGGGACAGGCCGGGCTGTATTATTACTACCACACCTTCGCCAAAGCACTTGGCGCCGCCAAGCTCCGCGTGCTAACCGACGCCGACGGCAACAATCATGTGTGGAATCGCGAATTGGTCGTGACGTTGACCGACGCTCAACAAGACGACGGGTCATGGGTCAATCGATCCAGTGATCGGTGGATGGAAGGCAACCGAAACCTTGTCACGGCCTACTCGCTGTTGGCGTTGTCCTATTGCCGAGAATGACGACACCCGGCTTGCGGCCTGTCGATTTAATCGATGTGCCGAAATCAACGCGATGATGTTCAGCGCGACGCGTGAGCGAGTTGCGCCGTGTGGCCCCTTGCTAACGCATGCGGGCTTAAATCGACAGGCCGCTTGCCCGGTCCCTTCGCTGCCGCATCAGCCTTTGACGCAGTCACCGGGTCATCGGTCGAGGTTCCACCATGTGATCGACAGTTGCAGCACGGTCGCAATCGAGACCCAGACGAAATACGGCAACTGTGCCGCGGCAACCCACCGGTAGTGTTTCCACACCGCCACCATCATCCAGATGATCGTCGCCCAGACGATCAGGATGTCGAGTGCGGCCAACGGTAGGTTTCGCAGCCCGAATTGAATGGCCGTGAAGACCAGGTTGGCAACCAGGTTGATGGCAAACGGCAACGCCACCTTCCATGGAACTTTTTTCCGAACAGCTTGTACGAACACGAAGGTAAACGTGAGCAAGATGATTGGATAGAGGATCTGCCAGATCAGACCGATGGTTGCTGGTTCGGGCGTCCACGAAGGTTTGGCCAGTGAGTCGTACCAGTCTTTCCAAGTCATCTGCGCATCCTGAAATCAGATTGGGGGAAGCGTTTCGCCGCGATCAGTGGTCGACGTGGGTGAAGAAGTTCACGATTGCCCGTTCATGCCATCGCTGGCCATCCTGATCGAGGAACCCCGTGTGGCCGCCCGACTGGGCAAGCGCGGGGAAGAGCGGTCCTTCCGCCGACCAATCTCGATCGCGAAACACGTCGTCATCGACCACCGGATCGTCCATCGCATGAAACAACAACGTTGGGATTGAGATTTCATCAAGGACATAAATCGCAGAATTTTCGCGATAGAACTCTTCCGCGTTTTCATAATCGAACCGCGGCGCGGTAAACCGATCGTCCAAGTCCCAAACGGAACGGGCCGATTGGATCACCTGCCGCTCCTCGTCGCAAAGGTCGCTCCCTTCACGAAGAAGTTCTTTTCGTTGGCGATGCAACAGGTAGCGATCGAACAAGCGGTTGGCACCACGTCGCAA
>NZ_JBFHKV010000290.1:0-8476 GCF_041595215.1 Stieleria sp.
ATCGCAACCGAATTCGTCACCAGCGAGTTATTGACCAGTCATCGCGACCAGTTGATGGAGGCCCTCTCGGATCTCGGATTCGAAACATCCGACGTCAACATTTCATACGACGATCAATCGTCGACAGAATCGGATGGTCGTCAACCGACCGCCGAACATCGCTACCAATCAAAACCAGAAACAACGCAGACGCAGGGGAGCCGAGCATCGGTTTCCGGCGGCGGCGTCAACATCGTGGCATAAGGAGAGACAGATGGAAGGAATCACCTCGCAATCCGCTTCAATCGACTACTTTCAGTTGTTGACCGTCCAGCTTCAGCACCAGGATCCGGTGGATCCCGTTGACCAGGAGGGTTTGATCAATGACTTGACGCAGTTTTCCATTTTGGAAGGGATCGAAAACCTCAATGCGTCATTCAACCAATACATGCAGCTGCAGGAATTGACGCAGGGTGTCAACCTGATCGGCAAGTCCGTCGACTACCTCGATGAAGCATCGGGTTCGATCAAATCCGGTGTCGCGACCGACGTCTTCAATATCGATGACTCCATTCAGGTACTCGTCGATGGTCAGACCGTTTCCCTGGATCAAATCGCACGCGTGGCCGAGGCCGCGTAACAACCGGGACGGCTACCAAACCGGGAGGGCGAACCTCCCGCTGAACTCTCTCCCTTTTTCTCTCTTTCATTTCATTTCCATCCAAACATCTACCATCTTTAGGGGCAACCTATGTCTAGATCTTTGATGACCGGCATCACCGGACTTCGCACCCATCAACAAAAACTTGATGTCGTCGCCAATAACCTGGCCAACATGAACACGGTGGGGTTCAAATCTCAATCGGCCGTGTTCAGCGACTTGATGTACAACGTCGCTCGGGGAGCGTCGGCGGCCACCGAAGACAGCGGCGGCATCAATCCGCAAGCGATCGGAACGGGGGTGCAGACCGCACAGATCACGCGAAGCTTTACTCAGGGAACGTTGGAATCGACCTCGCAAATCTTTGACTTTGCGATTCAGGGCGAAGGCTTTTTTACGTTGGGCGGTCAAGCCAACGACAACGTTTACTCGCGTGCGGGAGCCTTCTCGCTGGATTCGAACGGTCGCCTGGTCGACCCGGCGACCGGTTTCTTGGTGCAGCGTATGGGGGATGTCGGCGAAGGGGCCGACGGCGGTGTCGCGTTCCAAGACATCGGCGAAAGCTACATCAACGTTCCGATCGGCGCGCCGATCGCCGGCGAAGCAAGCAGCATGGTGAACTTCACCGGCAACCTGCCGTCAAGTTCTTCGCCGCCGGTTGCCGAAGTGCTGCAGTCCTTCACCGGATTCTCCACGTCGTCCGGTGTGGCCGATGGAACCACGTTGCTGAATGATTTGACCATCAACACGACGGACTATGTCGCCGGTGACGTGATTGAGATCTCCGGGACGAATCCCGATGGGACGCCCTTTTCCGCGAACTTGAACGCGGAGACCGCTACGCTTCAAGATTTGGTCGACTCGCTCAACGGTGCGTTGACCGGCGCGACGGCTGCTCTGGCCGCCGACGGTACGCTTTCGGTCACTTCGGACACGACCGGCGAGGGGTTTCTCAGTCTGTTGCTTCGCGATGCCTCGGGCAACGTGGGCGGATCAAGTTTCTCTGCCAACTCGATGTTTCTCAGCACCCAGGGCAGCAACGGTGACACGTTTGAGTTGTCCATGGAAGTGTTTGACGTTCGAGGCGAAAGCCACCGGATCAATTTTGACTTTTTGAAAGAGTCCGCGAATACCTGGTCGGTCACCGCCGACATTCGTGCCGAGTCGGGGGTGTTGATCGACAACTCCGTACTGAATCTGACGTTTAACGAAGACGGCAGCTATGGTTTGGCTGGGCTGACCGGGGTGGGCGACGCGAACATCGAGATCCAATTCAATGGAATCACCGCACCGCAAGAGATCGCGTTGGATTTCTCCGGACTGAGCCATCTTGCGACGGATTTTTCGATCACTCAGATGCAAGACGGTATCCCGCCGGGGTCGCTGACGTCCGTCGCGGTCTCGACAACCGGCGAGCTGACGGGCTTGGCTTCCAACGGACGGGCGATTCCGCTTGCCCAACTCGCGATCGCCACGTTCAGCAATCCCAACGCACTCGACGCCGTGGGCAGCAACTATTTCAAGCAGTCGATGAGCAGCGGAGAAGCATCGCTGGGAAGCGGGATGTCCGGAAACCGAGGACAGATCATGGGAGGCCAGCTTGAGCGTTCCAATGTGGATATCGCCCAAGAGTTCACCCAATTGATCGTCGCCCAGCGCGGTTTCTCGGCCAACGCACGGACGATTACCGTGTCGGACGAAATGCTGGAAGAGCTGACCAACATCATCCGGTAACGTGAGCGTGCTTAGGCACGCTTCGGTTTGACACCATGGGGACGTCGATGACGCCAAGGGGCATTGAGCCGCTTGGCGTTTTTCGTTGCAACGGCTGCGTTTGCCGAGGTGTTAGCGGCAGGACGCAAGGCCTCCGGTTCCTCATCGTTACCCGAACACCGGAGGGCTCGCGCCCTGCCGCTAATAGTGCTTCGCAGAACACCGGAGGGCTCGCGCCCTGCCGCTAATAGTGCTTCACAGCGTTGCCTATCGGGGGCTTGTCCGCAGCTTACATGATGCCGCCGTGAGTCCGGATCGGAGTCAGGTGACTGGGCGAATCAAGGAACCAGAATCGTTCCCACTCGTCGATCACCGACCGCATGTCTTCGGAGGTGTAGAGCAACTGCTGGACGCGGCGTTCAGGACGCGGCGAATAGATCGGAAGAAAGCATCCGACGGAGCTGCTGACGCAGACGGCCAGCATGGTGAGTTGGAACAAGCGACGCATAGGACGTTCCTCCGTGAACGTTTTCAGTTGGGCCACGACCCCTGTGACGATCGATTAATCTTCGTCCCAGCGACCGGTAATCTTGTTGGACGGCGTGGTATCGGTTGGGGAAACCTGGGCACCGGCGTTCGCTTCGTCGACGTCACCTGACAGCTCGTCATGGTGAACGTCGAGTTCTGCGTCCTGAACCCTGACCTCCATGTACTTACCAGGCTTGAAGGTAACGACGTACTTTTCCGGTACGATCACCTCGTCGCCTGTCCGGGGATTGCGCGCACGGCGTGCAGCCCTCGGCTTGACTTCAAAGACGCCAAAATTCCTCAGCTCGATTCGACCCTCGCGGACAAGCGTCTCGATAATCGAATCAAAGGTCTTTTGGACGATCTTCTTCGTCTGTTGTTGCGTTAGGCCTACTTCGTCAGAAATCGTTCGGACGATGTCTTTCTTGGTCACTCCCGACTCCTGCTGGCTCTCCGCCGACCCAAAATACGCTTGAGGGCGAATGATGTAACCCTTTGCAAGCTTTCAACTTAAAGGCCGAAGCATAGGGATGCCGGAGTCGGTCGTCAAGCCAACGCCCCCATGTGATCGGGGGCGGATTTCTGGCAAAGCAGACCGCTCTTGGTATGAATGTCGGCATCTTCGCACCGGATTCTTGAAGCATTCCGCATAACCGGAAAAATTGTTGCGACTGGAGCTTCGTCGGGGCCGGTTGCCTGGCTGTCGTCGCCGGACGGCGGAGCATCCACGCTCTGGCGGGCGTGGATGCGGCAGCTGTTTGAGGATGAAAACGTGTGGTTCCCATTGAGGGCGGGAAGGTGCCGGTGCGTTTTCGGTAGAGAGCGGGGGGGCGGGCGGTCAGGCAAACCGACGTCAACCTTTTTCCCCCCACGATTCGCCCCTCGCCGTTGATGCCGCCGGCGAGCGGTCGCGAATGTGGTCGACGTCGCAGCAGTTACCGCAGAGCGCTATACAGGCTACGCTTGCTGGCTTTGGGGATCGCGATCGGTGTCGGCTGGACGTCAAACGGGATCATGGCGACATGATTCGCTGCGACGCCTTGGCGACCGGGAACACGTTTGGCGTGTGCCGCATTGAGGGCGCTGTATTGTTGCATCAGCCGACGAATTTCCGGCTCATACTGAAATCCACCGCCGGGCAATTCACGACCGAGTGATTCAAAGCTGCCGATGGTGACGACGGAGCGATCGCGGTCGTGGTACTGGTAGGCTTCCTCGCCCTGCTTGCGAAGTTCTTTGACCATCTTGTCCGCTTGACGGGCGAATTTGGCCATCCGCTCTTCGCTCGGCTTGAATTTGTCCTGGTTCTTGGCGCCAAGAATCGTTCCACAGGCGTTGAAGGTTCGGACCACGACGGTGAACTTGCCATCGGCTTCCAACAGGTTGTGGTCGGTGCCTTCGTTGAGTTGTTTGACGAATGAATCGACTTCGGGTTGTTGAAAGAACCCTTCGGGCAACAGCGGATTTCGGGTGACGAAGGCGGCGGCCATTGGATTGCGACCGCGGCCTTTACGCGATTTAAACAATTGCTCGCCGAACGCCTTGATCATCGATGCGGGAGATTCGGTGTTGTATTCGGCGGCGACATCGTCGGGATCGCGGAACACATCGAGGTCCGCCGACTTGAGGCGTTCAAGGTCCCGGTCGATGCTTTCGTGGTTGACCGAGTCGTATTCGCCGACCAAGACGGCATACGCCTGGTATTGGTGGGGGTTCGCATAGCGGGCCCGTCGGCCGGTCGCGTTGTCTTCGCCGGCGGTGCCGGTGAAATTGAATTCTTCTTTGTAGATGAACGCGGGCAATCGAAGCTCACTGCGGATTTCGACAGCGGTTCGTTGGGCACGGTCTTTGGCGTCTTCACCCACAAAAGTCGTTGCGAGCAAGAGCCAGGGTCCATCCTCTTCGGTCAGCACGAACGAGTCCGCTTCGTCGATCGGTTTTGATTTTCCGAACAGCCGCAACAAGCTCGGTGGGGCAGCCTGGGCTGGGGCGGCGGACAGCCCGGTGACAACGGCGGCGGTGCAAAACGCGGCAAACGAACGTCGGGAGGGACGCATCATCGGTTGGTTTCCCTGGATTATCGAGTCGATAGATCGTCAACTCGTCCCTAGGTAACAAATCCGATGTCGGGGGCGAAAGAGAGTTTTGCGGGAGAGGTGCATCACGCGCCGGTCGCTGACGCTTCCCGCTGGGGTGGTGGGATCAGCACGTGGCGTGAGCCAGTGGCGCGCGTGGGATGTCGGAGTGTCACGCGCCGGTCGCTGACGCTTCCCGCTGGAAACACGTCGCCGCGTCCGGTTCGGGCTACAGCTTCGGCACGGGGCGTTTGGGTGCTTTTTGGAGCATCCGTTTTTGATCGTCGCTGGCCGGCCGCGGGGGATTGTTGTTGTTGCCCGGGTTGCGTCGTGGCGGCGGCGACAGATCGGTAAAATCTTCGGTCCATGTCCATCCGATCGGCACTTCCAGCTCCTTCTTGGCGAGCAATTCCCACGGTGTTCCGGGGTGCTCCTTGACGACGGTCTCGAGCAGCATTTTGGCCGTTTCGGCTTCGCGTTTCCATTTGCTGCCGACGGTCACCTCGTCGCTCGGCTCGAGAATCCAGGTGTTGTTCTTTTCTTTTTCGAACGACATGCCCAATTTCGCTTTGGCCAACATGGCATTGTACGTTTCGGTGCGGACTTTCTGGGCCAGGACGCGTCCCATGGCGAGGTCGAAGCCGGCGCGCCAACGCGGACTCTCTTCGGACTCGCGGTACTTCATGCCCGGTTCCAGCGTCATCGCCATCCGTGCCAGGGGCTGCTCCAGTCGCGCTGCGTCTTGCTGTGCGCGGGTCAAGTCGCCCGACAGTCGGGCTTGGTCGGTTCCGATGAAACGCAGTCTTGGGCGGCTGATGCCGGTGACCGGTTTGAGTTGGGCCGCGGTGACCAGGGCGGTGCGCAAGGGGCTCGATTTGACTTTGGCGACGTAATCGCGCGGCGACAAATAGTCGGGGCGATAGCGAGACATCGCGGCCGGGTCAAAGAAGTACTCCATGTCCGAAGCGTACGCGGCCACGTCACGCTTGTTGACTCGGCGAGAAACGTTGCGATTGGGGTGGACGTTGAAGTAGATCCCACCGGTTTCATAGCTCAGACGCGTCAACGCGTAGGGGCCGAAGCCGCTGTCGATCGTCGGCTCTTCTTCGAAGTTGGCGGTGAACGGCAATTGGACGCGCTCGGGCAAAAACGACTCGGGGCCTTGGTCGACCGATGCCCATTGCGGGGATTGGTCGTACTTGGGATCGGGATCGATGTACTTGACCAACGTTTCGCGGCGTCCGAAGGGAGCCGGGACGCCGATGATGTGAACCGGCATACCGTATTTGCGGCAAATCTCGATCGTGTCTTCGACCTGCTGTTCGTCATCGCCACGTTCGTCGGTGACGACGATCAACAGCACGTTCCGCTGCGGTTCGTTGCCGCCGCGGCTAACGCGCAGCGACTTGTACTGTTCGGCGGCGCTTTTGACAGCGGTGAAGACGCGTTCCATGCCGGACGCGTCGGTTTCGATGTTGTCGACGATCTGTTTGATTTCGTCGACGTCTTCGGTAGGTGTCTCGGTGTAGAGCGTGATTTTTTCGCCGAACCCGATGACGGAATTGAGCAATTGGGCGTCGTGGTTCATGCCGCGTCGACGTTGCGCGGCCAGCTCTTTCTCGTCCTTGGCTTTGGCGTCAGCGATAATGCCCAACTCGTCATAGATCCGGTCGAATCGGTCGCGGATCTCTCTTCGTTGGCGGTGCAGCGATCCGCTTTGGTCGAACAGCCAGACGACCAATGTCGGACGCTCTTCCATCGATTGCAGGATTTCGAAGGTGAGACGATCGACGGCACCGGCCGCTCCGCTGGCGCCTTCGCCGACGGTGCCTTTGCGGTCGGTCAGGCGGTCCATGGGGGCCATCGGTTGGGAAAATATTCGGTTGACTTCGATGTCGCCCAAATCGCTTTTTTCAAGTTCGACAGGACTGGGGATCTCGGCGATTTCCGCGAACATTTCAGCCGACGCGTCCGCCATCTCGGCCTCGGCGGTGCTGTTGGCGCCGATCGCGATCTCCGGCATTTCGCTGAACACCACCTCTTCCACCAGGGGTTCGGATTCGGTTTCCACCGGAGGCGAAACGATCACGACCGCTTCTTCGTCTTTGAAAACGGCGCTGGGCGCGATCGCCAACGAGACGATGATCAAGATATGCACGGCCATGCTGCCAATCAGCGCCGCGGACTCGTCCGTCTGCAGAACCGGTTCTTCTTCCAGCTCCTCCTCGTCCCAGGCATCGACCTCTTCCAGATCCTGATCCCCCAGGTCCTGATCCCCCAGATCGACAGCGTCGACGGGACGCTCCGGAAACTCGGCCGAATCGGTGCTGGGAAATTCAGTGGTACTCATGCTAACATCCGATCCTGGAAAACTTGCAGAGAGGGGGTGAGCGAAGCACCGCAAAAGCGGGCCTGGCGAACGGGGAAAGCCTTGCCGTCGTGATCGCTGCCTAGACAGTGTCGCTGAGCTTTCACAAACTTTCAACGTAGAAACGACTTTGAGACCACCTGTTCACCTGAACTCTATTTAAACGAACGCTGATCTCGCACACTTTGTACCCAAAACGACCCTGGTGGGGGGGCAGAGTGTGCAATGCCCGGGATCGCTGGAAACGCCGGCTACGATAGGAATATTTGTGACGCAACGATTGATCGCGATCGGAGACATCCATGGTTGTCGCACCGCCCTGGAAACAGTGTTGGATGCGATTGATCCGACCGGCGAGGACATCATCGTCACGCTGGGCGACTACATCGATCGGGGACCGGATTCTCGCGGGGTGATCGACACCCTGATTCGACTCGCCGATCGTTCGCAGTTGGTCGGCGTGCTGGGCAACCACGAAGAAATGATGTTGGAGGTCCTGCATCACGGCGGATCGCACCACGCCTGGTTGAAATATGGCGGCGTGGAGACCTTGGAAAGCTATGGCTTCGACGGCGATCTTGATTTCTTGCCGCCTGAACACCAACAGTTTCTCGATTCGCTCGGCGATTTTTATGTCTCCGGTGACTTCTTCTTCACCCATGCCGCCTACGATCCCGAGTTGCCGTTGGAAGAGCAAGCGATCGAAATGCTGCGTTGGTATTCGCTGACCAATGGCATTCCGCCCCAACATCAAAGCGGCAAGACCGCGGTGGTCGGACACACCGCCAATCGAGACGGAGAGATTCTCGACTCGGGCCACCTGATTTGCTTGGACACCTATTGCTATGGCGGCGGTTGGTTGACGGCGATGGACGTCAACACCCGGCAGGTTTGGCAGGCAAATGAAAAGGGGGAGCTGCGGCAGTAAGCACGACCGCAGGAAGTGCTACCGACGACGACGCTGAAGGACCACGCCGCAGCTGGCGAGCATCAGCATCGTTGCTGCAGCGGGTTCCGGAATGGCGACCGCGCCCACCGTCACGACGCCCGGAGTGAAGCTGAAATCGATCTCGTCACCGGAGGCTTGTGCGAAGAATGAGTCCGGACGGACGCTCACGCCATATTGGTCACCCGCAGTTGCCGCCGCCGATG
>NZ_JBFHKV010000291.1:0-8466 GCF_041595215.1 Stieleria sp.
CCCAGCGAGAGACTGAGGACAAACGCGAAGGCGACGAGGTACGCCAACATCACGCGGCGGCTTCCGCCGGAGTAGACCGCGGCTCCAATCAGTGACAGTACCGCACCGATGATCGCTCCGCCGGCGAGAAGTTGAATCAGTGTGCGTGGCAGTGAAAGGTGAACATTGGTCATGGGTTGGCTCCCGTGGGTGCCACTTGCGGGATGTCGCCGAGCGGTGCCGCAACTGGAGATGTGCTTTGCAATTGTCTTAGGTGCGCGACGATCGCCCAGCGATCGCGCGGGTCGATCTGGGATCCGTAGCTGGGCATGTTTCTGACACCATCGCGGATCGCTTGAAAGATCTGGCCATCCGCTCGATCACGGATTTCTTGCGTCATCAAGTTTGTCGCCGGAACCCATTTTGGCTCCTCCAATTCAATCGCCCGCAGGTTGATCGTCCCGTCGCCGATTCCCTTGGTTCCATGACAAAGGGCACAGTAGATTTCGTATCGCTGCTGGCCGCGCCGCAGCAAGGATTCGTCGACGGTGATTTGGGGCGGCATTGTCGTCACGAACTGGACCGAACCGCCGGCCGCATCTTTGGTAAACCCGTCGAAAAAGTGAGCATCGTGCCGCAGGTGACCTCGAGGAATCGTGCCTTCGATCGATTGTCGCATCGCACGTCCGTCCTCGAACCAGGGGTGCGCCGCTTGCGTGCTGAACTTTGCCTGTTTATCCATGTCCATGAAGAAATGAACGCGAGGCTGACGTGAGGTCGTGCCACGCACACGATGGATCAACACCAGGGGGACCCAAGTCCCGATCACGACCACGACCAGTAGCAGGGTCATCCACCACGGAGGTCGCCGGAGGTTCAGTTCCCGCACCAAACGGCGTGGCGTCGGTAGCGGAAATCGTTCTTCTTGGTAGGTCGGCATCGGTCAATCCTCCATCACGACTTCGATTGACAGCGGGCTGAGCCGTTGCAAAAACTCATGTGTCGTTTCTGAATCGAAACGTTCGTCTTTCGCCGAGATCACGATGAACAATCGGTCCGCTGTCGCGCGGAGAAACCGCTCGCTCTTGGCGAGCGGGTTGTGCAGCATCGGCAACTTGTTCAAACCGAGCATCCCTAGCAGGGTGCCGATGGCGGCGAAAAGAATTGTGGTCTCGAAAATGATCGGGATGTTGGCGGGCAAACTGAATGTCGGTTTTCCGCTGATCAGAAACTCGTAACCTTGCACACTCGGCGAGAGACCAGGCACGGTCGTCGCGTTCATCCACCACGTCAGTCCGAGTCCACACACGGCTCCGACCACACCATGCGCGAGCGTGATCCACGGCAAGATGGTCGGACGCAGCCCCATCGCCTGGTTGATGCCGTGAATCGGCATCGGACTGTGAACGTCCCAGATCATGTAACCCTCGTCGCGAACCTGCTCGGCGGCGTGCATGACGGCGGATACCGAATCAAACTCGGCGATCAGTGCGTAAGGTTGCTTGTCGGTCATGATTGTTTAACCCCACACGGCCTAGGTAAACCAGTGCCCACGGCGGAGTTCCTCGGGTGTATCGGGAGAAGGCTGATAATCGAATCGCGTTGGCGGATGATCACCGTGTGCTTGCGGCATCACCGTCTTGACTTCTGCCATCGCCACCATCGGCAGGAACCGGCAAAACAGCAAGAAGAGCGTGAAGAACAATCCAAAGCTGCCCAGTAACATGAACAGGTCGACCCAGGTCGGTGAGAACATCGCCCAACTTGACGGCAAATAATCGCGATGCAGCGAAGTCACGACGATCACAAATCGCTCGAACCACATGCCCACGTTCACCAAAATGGCGATCGCGAAAATGATCCACACACGCTTCCGCACCCAAGTCAACCACAACGCTTGTGGTGCGATGACGTTGCAAAACACCATCAACCAGAATGCCCACCAGTACGGGCCCAGGGGACGATTCATGAACACAAATTGTTCGTAGTGATGCTGGCTATACCAAGCCGTAAAGAATTCCACCGAATACGCATAAGCCACGATCATCCCCGTCCCCAGCATCACCTTGGCCATGTTTTCGATGTGCCGATGGGTAATCAGGTCTTTCAAACCGAACCATTCTCGCGCCGGAATCGATAGAACCAGCACCATCGCAAAGCCTCCGAAGACCGCGCCGGCGACGAAGTAGGGCGGAAAAATCGTGGTGTGCCAACCGGGAACCTGGGACGTGGCAAAGTCGAACGACACGACGCTGTGAACACTCAACACCAACGGTGTCGCCAATGCAGCCAACAGCAAATAGGCTTTTTCGAAACGCAACCAGTGCCGATTCGAACCGTTCCAACCGAGTGCGAACACGCCGTAAGCGAGCTGCTTGATCCGCGAGGTGCTGCGGTCTCGCAGGGTGGCCAGATCAGGGATCATCCCCATGTACCAAAACAGCAGTGAAACGGTTGCATAAGTACCTACTGCGAACACGTCCCACAACAACGGGCTGCGAGCTTGGGGCCACATCGCCAGTTCGTTCGGATACGGTGCCAGCCAATACGCGTACCAGATCCGTCCGACGTGAATGCCGGGGAACAGGCCCGCACAGACCACCGCAAAAATCGTCATCGCTTCGGCATACCGGTTGATCCCCGTTCGCCAGTTTTGCCTTAGTAGAAACAAGATCGCGGAGATCAACGTGCCCGCGTGACCAATGCCGACCCAAAACACAAAGTTGACGATCGGGAACCCCCAGCTGACCGTATTGTTGTTGCCCCAAACCCCAACACCGGTGACCAGCAGGTAGGTGATCGTGACCAGCAGCATCGAGAGCAGCGACAGTGAAATCGCCATCGCGACATACCACATCGGCGGCGTGCGTCGCAGAGCGAGTTCGGTCACGGTATCGGTGACGGTCGTGAAATCGTTGTCGCCCAACACCAATGGCACTCGCTCGCTGGGATGGTTGGCTTGCAACTCCCACTGAGACGGCTCGGTCATCGTTGTGCTGATGGTACTCATGGTTCATTCCGCGGGATGGGCTTCCAGCCTGTCGTCGATGTTTCGTTGCTCGTTCCTAGACAGGCTGGACGCCTATCCCACTAGGTTTCTCGATTGCGAATTTTTGCCAGGTACGTGGTCCTGGCCCCTAAGTTGTTTCCTTCCAAGACCTGATACGACCTCGCGTTCTTTCTGGCTTTGGAAACCGCCGACTCCGGATGGTTCAAATCGCCGAACACAATCGCTTGCGTCGGACAGGTCGCCTGACATGCCGTTTGCACTTCGCCTTCGGCCACCAAATCCGACTCCCGCAAGCCTTGCGAGTGTTCGTTTTTGGCATGAATACGCGTGTCCACAATGCGCTGGACGCAGTACGTGCACTTTTCCATCACTCCGCGCATTCGCACGGTCACTTCGGGGTTGTGCACCATCTTCTTCAGCGTCGAGACGTCTTCGGTCTGCTGCTGATCCGGCAACCCGACCCAGGGTTTTGCGGGCGTTCGCGGGTCAGACGCTTGGTAGTCGAAGTAATTGAATCGCCGTACTTTGAAGGGGCAGTTGTTGGCGCAGTAACGAGTGCCGATACAGCGGTTGTAGACCATCGCATTCAGGCCTTCGCTGTCATGAACCGTCGCGGCAACGGGACAAACCTGCTCGCACGGTGCGTTCTCGCAGTGCGCACACGCCATCGGTTGATGCACCACATCGGGCGATTCGATGTCTCCCTTGTAGTACCGATCGATTCGCAACCAATGCATCTCGCGATTGACCGCCACGTTCGCTTTGCCGACCACCGGAATGTTGTTCTCGGCCTGGCAGGCAACGACGCAACCACTGCAGCCGATGCAGGCGTTCAAGTCGATCGACATGCCCCAGCGATGCGGCGAGTCAAACTTGTGCGGCAAGTCGAACAGCGGAGCGGCATGGACGGGGTGCGCATCGCCGTGAACCGCATGATGGTCGTGTTGGTATTCGGCGAACAGCGTTTCGTGAACGATCATCCCCGGCTTGCCACGCTCGCCCAACCGTTTCAGTTTCGCGCCTTCCGCGACGGCATCCAACACGTCGTGAACTTGTGTCGAGACCAGTTCATGCGATTTACCGGTTTTGGTCAGTTCACAATCGCTGGCCAAGTAGCTCGATTGTTTCGACCGCAGCGGATAAGCATTGACACCGACTTGGTTACCGATGTGTCCAGCAGCGGTACGTCCGTAGCCCAGCGGCAACGTGATGCAACCTTGAGCGTGTCCCGGCAGGATGCAGACCGGCACTTCGTTGCTTGTACCGCGATCGCTGCTGGAAAGTTTGACAACGTCGCCCATTTCCAGCCCGAGCTGTTTTGCGTCCGCCGGACTGATCAGCGCCGCGTTATCCCAGGTCATTTTCGTCAGCGGTTCGGGCAACTCCTGCAACCAGGCATTGTTCGCGAACCGGCCGTCGTGAGATTTTAGATCGGGGGCGAAACGGATTTCCCACTGGGCGTCGTGTGGGTCAGGTACGTCCGTCGAATCGACTGTTGCGGCCGGAGGATCGACGTTCGCGAAGGCACTGTCGGCCCTGACGCCCGCGTGTAACGCCCGTTCCCAATCCTGCTGCGTCGCACCGTCGAATTGTTTGTCGAACGTCGCACGAACCAGATTCATCGACTTCGCCGCCGACTGACCCGACAACATGGCCAACAATTCGATCGGCGATTTGCCGTCGTAAAGCGGCAGAATCAAAGGTTGCTGGAGTGTGTAGCTGCCATCCCAGGCTCGGCCGTCACCCCAACTTTCCAGAAAGTGAGCCATCGGCAAATGCCACGTGCACGCCTGGGATGTTTCGTCGTCATGCAGACTCAGGTGAATCGACGTCAACGGCCGCGCCTCGTCGGACACCAGATTCAGCGGCGTGTCGGCGGGCGCGTCGTAAACCGGATTGCCACCGATAATGACCAGCGTGTTCAAGACGTTGCCTTGCAGCAGTTCGCTCAATGCCGCGATCTGTTCAATGCTGCCTTCCGCCCGCGCCAGGGGTTCCTCGGTGTAAGAAACGGCGCTGCCGACGCTGCCGATCGTCTGGTTGATCGCATGGGCAAGCTGGTGCGAGACAGCATTTTGAGCCGGCCCAGCCACGACGAGTCCAGCAGCTCCGGCCTGCTTGAGTTCGCGGGCGGCATTTTCGAGAACAGCAATCTGCTCTTCGCTCAATTCGCCCGGCTCTGTCGACAGGATACCCAGGCGGTAGGCGACGTAGGCAATCGCCTGCTGCACCAACGTCGGTTTCATGGGGAGCCGAACGTCGGCGGCGGAACCGGTGATCGTGAGACCCGGTTCAACGGCATACAGCCGATTCATGCTGCCGGAATCGACCGAGCGACGACCGGCGGACCAATCGCGAGCGTGTCGAAGGGAAGCCGGGTGGCTGCCGAGTAGGTCTGCATCGAACGTCACGATGGTGCTGGCTTGCTGCAGATCGTATTGGGGACGCAAGACTCGCCCCAGCGCGGCGCGACTGCCTGCGAACTCGTTGTCGCGGTGCAGCGGTTGGTATTCGAACCAACGCGCTTTTGGAAATGCCGCCTCGAACTCGCTGCGAAGCCGAGCGAAGGTTGGGCTGGCGGTCGGCTGAATTAATATCGCCAGGCCATCGCCAAGGCGGTTGCGCAACGCTTGGAAATGGGGTGTGGCGAAATTCTGAAAGTTCTTCCAGGTACTCTGTGAGCCGATGATGCTGACATCCGCAGCTTGTGCCGTCCGCTGCCGTTGCCGCAACCACGGACTTCGGCTGCGATCGGGATCGTACAACTCCAGCACACTTGCCTGCGAGAACGCACTGGCGGCACCACGTGAGAACGGATGGTCCGGGTTGCCTTCGATCTTGATCGGTCGGCCGTCATAACTCTTGGCGAGTATCCCCGTCGAAACACCGTCCAGCTCGATCGACGTCGCGTAGTGCTGAGCAACACCGGGCGTAAACCCTTCCGGCCGCGATGTGTGGGGACGCACTTCTTCCACCGGCCAGCGACGGCAACCCGTGGCGGTGATCCCGGCCAGAGCCATCGAGGCCCCAAGCAATCGCAAGAACTGACGTCGATCCGTCGTGCCAATGGCTTGCGATAAACTTGGGAACTCTTGCTCGATGTACTCCGTCACGGCCGGCGATCCGGCCAAGTGCTCGATACTGCGATAGTACTGCCGGCCACTGTGTTCAGGATCGCGGTGTTCAGTCCCACTGCGGTCAAACGCACTGCGTTCAGAGCCGCACGCTCCATCCGGCATCGGCTGGGGTTTCATCGGTGACATGTGGTACAGCTCGTCATGAATTGTTGCGATGGGACGTGATACTCCGCGGCCAACTCGGTGCCCAACGCGGCTTGATTTTTGCCGGTTGACGCCAGCGCATCCCAACTCATGCTGGTCACTTGCTCGCGCGGACGCAGATAGTCCTCTGGAGCGCGATGGCATTCCAAACACCAAGCCATCGAGAGCGGTTGGTCTTGCCGGACCTCTTCCATCTCGTTGATTTGTCCGTGACACGTTTGGCAGGCGACGCCTTTGTTGACATGTGCCGAATGGTTGAAGTAGACAAAGTCTGGCAGGTCATGCACCTTCACCCACGAGACGGGTGTTCCCTCTCGATAACTCGTCCGCATCAATTCCAGTTGTGGGCTTTCGGACCTGATCGCGGCGTGACAGTTCAAACAGGTTTGCGTCGGCGGAATCGCCGCAAAGGCAGCCGTTTCAACCGTCGTGTGACAGTAACGACAATCGATTCCCAGCTTGCCCGCGTGAACGGCATGCGAAAACGGGATCGGTTGCATCGGCTGGTAACCAACCGCACGCGTGGTCGGCGACAGGCCGAGGGTCAAGACGAGCGGCAGGTAGGTGAGCACACCCATCGTGACGATCAGTGCAGCGGGGAATAAATAGTTCGCCCAACGTGGGAAGTAGAAACGATCGTTCATACAACATCCCCCTACAACCAAACAAACCCCATGACCAACACGACGATCCACGCCACCATTGAAACGATCCAACCGACGGCGGACAGACCCCACTTCGACCGCTCGGCATTCGCCTTTGTTGCGCCGTTGAGCTGTCGCAACAGCATGTCGCTGGACAACACCATCACACCGATTAAGAACAGGCCATGAATCCCGGTCAGCCCCAGCACCAGCACCTGAGACAATTGACGTCGACGCCGCTGGTCGCGGCCTGTTACCGAAGCATCGTCACCCACGTCGCTGCGACCCTTTAACGAGACCATTCCAGGTGGAGGCGCCGGACCGGCGGGAACGACCCACTTGGAAAGTTGGGCCGGCGGCGGAGCGTTGGGATCGACGAGATCGGTTGCAGTGTCTGCCCCCGCGCCTTGCACCGAGCGAATGAACGCGACCAAATGAACGATCTTGTCGTCACCGAGAAACGGATTGCCCCCCCGCGCGGGCATCACTTTCTTGCTCTTGTTGTTAGGATCGGTCGCTGGACGACCCAAACGAATCACACCCGCGACGGCCGCATCGTCCGCTGCCGCGATAAACTCGCTGCCACGCAACGGAGGCGCCAAGTTCGCAATGCCGCCACCGGTCGGTCCGTGACACGTGATGCACGTCGTGGAAAAAATCTTCTGACCTTCTTCCGCATCTCCCTGATCCAGCATGACGGGGGCAGGGACGCTTGCGTGGGAACTCTTTCCCGCTTGCGAATAGTCCATCACCACGGGTTGTGAACCCATCGCCCGGGCAAAGAGCACCGAGTGGATGCCCAACGCAATCAAACCGCACCCCAGCACGATGGCCAGATGAGAGTAGGCGGCCATGGAGTTGCCGACCGAATCGCCGTCTCGGGCAGCCCGGCGTGACCAATGCAGATTCACCAACGCCCACCCGAGCGCCAACGCGGACAACAATGCCCACCCGCGATCGAGGGCGTGATCGGCCGAAGCAGCCGAGTACCAATAGGTATCTGCGACCACGACCGCAAAGCCCAACAGGATCAAGAACATCAGTAGCAGGGCGGCCAACCCGAGGAACAACGTCGGCGGCATCAGGAAACCCGACGGTTCATCACACCGCTCGAGGTCGGATGAAGCACTGGATGCGTTTGGCACGGACAGCCCTCCCGAAAAACGGAAAAATGGCTACTTGATCCCAATCACGGATACATTACTCTTTAATTCCGCAATTGGCAATCGGGGAACGCCGAGCAATGCGTCGCTGCGACGTTTTGTCGTGCTGCTGCCGGTTGTGCCGCGGGAGCCAACCACCACTTTTTGCCCGGAGTCGAACAGTCATGGACACGTCCAAACGCAACTTGATTGTCGGTTTGGCCGGCATCGCCATCTTGCTCATCAGCGTGCTGGTTTATGCGCAAAAGAACGCGGCGCACAATTACGAGCTGCCGGAATTTCAAGGCCAATCGCAAGCGCGGCCCTAGTGGTGCGTGTCACCCTGCGTGTCGGGTAGGCGGTCGTGGACGAGGCGACGAGTCCTTGCCAAGATGCCGACTGCAGAGGAC
>NZ_JBFHKV010000292.1:0-8464 GCF_041595215.1 Stieleria sp.
ATTTCATGATGGCACGAATCGAGAGGGGGTGAAGGAAGAACTGACGCACAGTAGTGCGCCGGCTACCCCCGAGTGTCAGCTGCGGTCTTTGCGGAGAGATCGCCTGCGTGTTGGTGTCCAGCCTTGAGGCGCATCCTCACGCGCTGCGAAGCAGCAAGATGGGCGGCTGAAGCCTGCACACCAGCGCACGTTGGTGTGCAGCCTTTAGTCGCATCCTAACGCGCTGCGAAGCAGCAAGACGGGCGGCTGAAGCCTGCACACCAGCGCATGTTGGTGTCCAGCCTTCAGGCGCATCCCGGTCGCTGCGGAGCAGCGATCATGGGCGAACCGGGTGCGCGGCGAGGGGCCGTTACGCGGCGACCTTGATGAACGACGCGAGTCGATCGGCGCGGCTGGGGCTTTGCAGCTTTGCGACGGCCTTGGCTTCGATCTGACGGACACGTTCACGCGTGACCTTGAAGATCCGACCGCATTCTTCCAGCGTGTAGCTGTAGCCATCGACCAGGCCGTAACGCAAACGGATGATTTCGCGTTCTCGATACGTCAATGTCTTGAGCAGTTCGTCGATCTTTCCACGCAGGATTCCGCCGGAGGCCATGTGCACCGGGTTCAGGCTATCGTTGTCTTCGACGAACTCGCCAAAGCTACTGTCTTCGCCTTCGCCGACGGGGCGATCCAGGCTGACCGGATGCCGGCCGATGTCCATCACGCGCTGGACTTCTTCCAACGGCACTTCGGTCAGCTCGGCGATTTCTTCGTACGACGGTTCCCGTTTGAGTTGCTGGGTCAGTTTCTTTTGCGCCTGACGCAGTTTGCTCAACACGTCGATCATGTGAACGGGAATGCGGATGGTGCGTGCCTGGTCGGCGATCGCCCGCGTGATCGCTTGACGAATCCACCAGGTCGCGTAGGTGCTAAACTTGAATCCGCGTCGATACTCGTACTTGTCGACCGCACGCATCAGCCCCGTGTTGCCTTCCTGGATCAGATCCAAGAACGACAGTCCACGGTTGCGGTATTTCTTGGCGATCGAAACGACCAACCGCAGGTTGCCGCTGCTGAGTTCGCGTTTGGTGGCTTCGAATCGTTCAAAATGCTCGCGTGCTTTGGTCACACGTTTGTGCAAGCTTTCGGGCGTCTCCTGCGTCAACATCATCAGCTCACGCAGCTCTTGTCGCAGATCGGCGGCTTCGTCGCGGCTGATCGCATCGTTGCCGAGTTCGGCCAAGCGGGTGCGGATGTAGTTCATGCGTTTTGAAAACTCTTCCAGCCGTTCCAGCATCGGGGTGACGCGTCGGCTCCGCAGGCTCAGCTCCTCGACCAGTTCCAACGCTTTGCGGCGACGGGCGATGAATCGGCGTCGGACTTCGGCCTTCAGTCGTGGCGGGGTGCTCTTGCGAGCCAACGCTTCAAAGTCTTCGCGATTTTGAGCGATCAGGTGATCGAGCGTCCGCAGGTTGTGTGGCATCCGTGCGGAGATCTGTTCTTTGGTCAGGTGCTCGGTCAGCGAGACCTTGATGGTGCGATCGAAGGGCAGTTCACCTTCGTGGACGCGATGCAGCACTTCGACGGTGTGACGCAAGGCGTAGTCGGATTCCAGCAAGCAGCGTCGGAATTGTCGCCGGGTGACTTCGATCTTTTTTGCCAGCGAGATTTCTTGGTCGCGGCCCAACAACGGGATCTCGGCCATTTGGCTCAGGTACATGCGAATCGGATCGTCACTCGCCCTGGGCATGTCGACGCTTGCCAGTTCTTCGGCAGCCGCCGCACCGGGCATTTGGTCGTCGTCATCGTCGGCTGCGGGGCTGCCGTCGGCGACGTCGCGCAGTCCACGGACGTTGGGCTCGGGGCGCCGCGTCGTTGCGGCCGGTGCGCTGTGTCCGTCGACCAGCTTGATCCCGAATCGCTCGATCACTTCGATCAGCTTGTTTAGCTTTTTCGGGCTGCCGTCTTCATCGGGAAGGTAGGCGTTGATGTCATCGTAGGTCAGGCATCCGTGCTCGTGACTACGCTCTACCAATTCGGCAAGTTTTCGATCCATCAAAAGCATTGTTCAAAACCTCATGTTTGAGTTGCCCATCATGGGCGTGCGGGTCGTTCCTTTTCACCGCGTCGGTGCTTTCATCCAGACGCGGTGCTTTTGTTTGCTTGACGTTGCGGGCGTCGTTCGGTCGTGGTCGTTCAGCTCCTCCCTAGTGGTCAATTTGCTGACGGTCTTTCTCACGATCGAAAAGCTGCTTTAGTAGATCCAGCTCTTCGTTTTCGTCCAAGGCCAATGATTCAAGTTTTGCGATTTGTCGATGCTTTTCTGCAATGTTTTCTCGCCGATGAAATTGTTCTAGCAATGACTGGAACCGCTGCTCGGGGCTTTGCGTGATTTTTCCTTCACGCTGTGCCAGGCGAAACTGCATCGTGACGACTTCATTTTTCAGGAAGTCATTTTCAATCAATGCCAGCAAGGTTTCGACGGTCAGCTCACGACCCTGCAGATCCAGTTCTTGATAGGCCGCCAAGATCATCTTTGCCGACAGCGTGTCCAGCCATTCGGGATCGATCGCTTCGACCGCCCGGCCGGCCAACTCGGGTGATTCGATCATCACTTCAAACAGCTCGCGATCAAAACTGCTGAGCGGGACCTCGCGATCCTGGTTCGGTTTAACGGTCGCCGCGTTCGTTGTCGGGGCAGGTGTCGCGGCAGGCCCGGTATGCTCCATCGACCATGGATCGTCGAGTTCCATTTCCGCGGCTTCGGCCAGCAACAGGTTCGGGTCGATCGGTCCGGTTGCCGATCCGACCGGCGCCGGGGGCGTGTTTCGTGTGGCGGGGCCGGCAGAGGCGTCGCCGGAACGCGAGTCCGTGCCGGCGGCGGCGCGAAATTTTGCCGCTTTGCGTTTCCGTTCCTTTTCTTCGGCGCGTTTCTTTTCCAGGCGATCTTCCAGCCGCGACTGGGAGATTTCGAAGGTCCGCGAAAGACGCAGGATCATCTGATCTTGTTTGAGCGGATCCAGCATCGGGGCTTTGGCCAGAATCCCGGTCATCGTGTCGATCGCCTGCATCACCGCGTGCGTGTCGTGCGTGACATCGATTCCCGCAGTCAGGGAACGCAGCTTGTGTTCCAGGGCATCCGGCGCCTCGGCAACCATTTGCTCCAGCGCGTCGCGTCCGTGTTGATGCAGGTAGTCGGCCGGGTCCATCGCATCGGGCAGAGTCAGAACGCGAAGGTCCGCGTCTGCCTTGATGAACAATTCCAGCACTTCGTCGGCGCGGCGTTGGCCGGCCGCATCGCCGTCGAGCACCAGCACGACGCGATCGGCCAATCGTTTGAGGGTGCGGACGTGGGCTTCACCGAGCGCGGTGCCGAGGACGGCAACGACCGGCTCGATCCCCGATTGCCGCGCCGCGATGACGTCGGTGTACCCTTCCATCACCAGCGCCTGGCCGCCCTTGCGGATCGATTCCCTGGCGAGCTGCAACCCGTACAGCTGTTCCGACTTTCGAAACAGTTTGGTCTCCGGGCCGTTGATGTACTTTCCGCCGGCGTTCTCGCCGTGTCGCGCCGCGATCTCCGGGATCACCCTGCCGCCCATCGAGATCGGGCGGTTTTGCATGTCGTGAATCGGAAACATCAAACGACCGCGGAACAGGTCGTAGCTGCCGTTTCCGCCGCGGCGGTTGAGCGCGACGCCTGCGGCGACCGGGATCTCGGCGCGGAACTTGTTCCGTTTGAGCAGCCCGGTGGCGAAGTCCCAGCTGTCCGGGGCGAACCCGATCCGAAACAGGTGTCGGTGTTCGTCGTCGATCCCGCGGCTGGCCAGGTAGTCGCGAGCGATCTTGGCGTCGTCGGTTGCCGGCGAATCGAGCTGATCGAAATAGGCGTCGCAAATCAGCTTGACGGCGGCCAGCAACGTGGATTTGTCGTCCTTGGATCCGGCGTCCACCTTGGGGCCGGTCTGGTATTCGATCCCGGCTTGTTCGGCCAGCGATCGCAGCGCGGTGACGAAATCGACGCCGTCGCGGCGCATCACGTAGCTGAACACGTCTCCGCCGATGTCACAGACCCAGCATTTCCAGGTCTGGCGTTCACGGTTGACCGTCAGCGAAGGCGAGCGGTCGTCGTGCCAGGGGCACTGGGCGGCCAGCATGCGTCCTTTCGGGACCAGCGTCAACGACGCACCGATGACGTCGACAAGGTCGACGGCGGCACGCACTCGCTCTTTGAGGTCCAGGTCCATCATTGCGGACAAAGCCACTCGCTGAAAATGTCCCTGCGAATTCATTCCGAAATCGCGCAGGATTGGCGAAACCATCCGGATCGGTCGACTCGTGCCGAGTGGGGCGGATTCGAGGGGGCCAATTCACAGACCCTTTCCATCCGCCGCGCGGCAAAGACTTTCTCCTGAAAGCCGTTCGAGCAAATTTCGATCACACGCACTCCGTTGCAGCGTAACAAATCTCGCCGCCCACCGGACTCCGACGGGGATCACTCCCGTCTGGAGAGGAGGGGGCACGAGCGATGCTTCGCATACGAGCTGGAGGAGTTTCACGATCGGCTGATTTCACGTCAAGATCAGTTTCACGCGAATTTCTCGCGGCTTCCTTGGGCACGATTAAACCTGTGTCCCGTTCCCTTTTTCACTGAACTTTGCCGAATCCCGTTACGAAGAACGGGTTTCCCGTCGGTATAATCTCCTGAATCTACCCCGTCCCTCCCCGGAACGCTTGTTTCCCAGTCCGGACCATGCCCGCATTCGACGTCGATTCGCAGAGCCCGGGCGGCTCCTTTGAACCCCAGCCGGCTGACCATTGGTCGATGCCGCTGGGAGCGATTGCCGGCATCCGGTTGTACCTGTCGTATTCCGTGTTCGTCGCGCTGGCGATCCTGGCGGGGCTCGTCGCGACGGTCCACGGCCGCGAAGGCAACGGTGACCTGCCGCTGGTCGCCCTGACCGCCGTGACGATCTGGTGTTTCGGCTGGGGGCTGCAGCTGCTCGTGCAACTCGGGCTGCATCGCTGGACGAACGCCAAAAGCGAATCGATCACGATCGGGTTGCTGGGCGTCGAGGCCGCCAATCCGCTGTATCGTCGCTACCCCTGGTCTGCGGTTGCCAATCTGATGGCGGCTTGTTTTTCGTTGACCGCACTGGTGATGTTGGGAGCCGCCTGCTTGGCCGTCCACATGCTGACGCGGACGGCCGGTTATGCCGACGGCACCTTGTGGCTGCAAGAACTCGCCGCACCGGGCTTGGGCTTGGACGCCGTGGAGAAAAGCTATTTGACGGCCGCCTGGTTGCTCTGGATTCAAGCCGCCTGCCAGGCGTATCCGTTGCCGAAAAACCTGGGCCGCGGCGCCATCGCATCGGCAATCGCGTTGTTCGCCGCCGAAGCCAATGATGACCTGCAACTCAAACTGCTGCGTCGGCTGTTGCAATTGATCTCGCTGATCACCGTCGTAATCGCGATCGCGACCCTGATCGGTGACGGCGATGTCCACCTTCCCCGTTGGCCGGTCTTGTTGTTCCTGGCCGGCCTGTTGTGGGTGTCGACCTATAAGAACGATCTGCGTGACTGGATCACCTCCATCCACGTCGCCGCTGCAGACCCCATCGCGGGACACTTCGACGTCACCGAATTGCGGGCCAGTGATGTCACCGACAGTCACGACACGTCGGTGCGGACGCCTTGGCTGAGTGAGTGGATCGACTCGGTGCGGATGCGTCACAAGCGAAAACGAGTCCGCGCGGCGATGCGACGCGAGCACGAAGAAGCCAATGACGCGGCCCGCTTGGACCAAGTGCTACAGATCGTCAGCCAGCACGGCACCAAGGGGCTCAGCCACGAAGACCGCGCGCTGTTGCAACGCGTCAGCAAGAACTTGCGCCGCCACCGCGAGTCTCAGCAGCAAAGCGACGGCGGTGCGTCGGAGTGATCGAGAGGGAGAGAGGCAAGGAGACAAGGAGAGAGGGAGACAAGGAGAGAGGGAGACAAGGAGAGAGGGAGACAAGGAGAGAGGGAGAGAGGGATGAGTGTCGCTGGGACCCGAGGCGCCGCATAGGCACGATGCCGACGAGGCCTGCCCACCGGCGCCCAACTGATCATCATCGCGTCATACTCTGCTAGACGCCATAGGGCCGTTACAATCTCCGCTAGCGTCTGCATGCACCTGTGCGCGTGGCGAGATCCGGCACAACTTGTGGAATTGCGCCGTTGGACGCATGATCCAAAATCGCTCTTGACCGCTTTCCCGTCGGCATTGGACTGCATGACATGACAATTGGTATTGATCCGAAAGTTGATTTTGCCTGCAAGCAACTGCTGGGAAGCCCAGATCATCCTGCGATTACACTGCACTTTCTCAACGCCGTCCTCGATGGAAACCCGGCGATCACCGATGTGCAGATTCTAAATCCGATCATCGAAAAGAGTTTTGAAGATGACAAAGCATCGATTCTGGATGTCTTGGCGACGGACGATCGCGGGCGGTTCATCGACATCGAGATCCAGACGACGCTTCCCGCTGGGTTGTCCGAGCGACTGACCTACTACGCGGCCAGCCAGTTGGTCGAACAACTCCATGAGGGCGACAGCTATCGGGAACTACGCCCTTCAATCGGGATTTGCGTTCTTGATGCGATCCTCTTTCGCGAATCAAGTCCTCTGCATCTCGACATCCAACTTCGAACCCTGAGCGGCAAATTGCTGACAGATTGCCTGCAAATCCACCTTTTAGAGTTGCCAAAGTACGAGCCCGGTGCGGATAATGACGTGATCGTCGACCCGGTCCGTCAGTGGTTTCACTTTTTCCGATTTGCGGCGACTTCCAGAGCCGACGAACTGCGGCATCAGCTTCCCGATCCGGTCTTTGCCGAAGCGATAGGAGTATTGGAAATGATTGCCAGAAACCCCGAAGATAAGCGATTCTACGAATCACGTTTGAAGATGCAGCGTGACGAGCAAGCGCGTCTGGAGGCGGCGGAGGAACGTGGTGAAGCTCGAGGTGAAGCTCGAGGTGAAGCAATTGGCAGGGTAAGAGTGCTTCAATCGCTTGCAGGCGTCGCAGAATCAACGATCGAAGATCTGCGACGACGCTCATTGGAGGAGCTTGCTGCAATGGAAGCCCAGTTGACGCGTCAGCTTCGTGAGCGCATCTGAAAGTCTGTACCGTACTCCACTGATCGGTACTCTACTGATCGGGGCGATTGGCTACCTAGCAGCAATTTGAGCTGCTCCTCATTCACCGGCTGGCTTGGAAGCAGTGGATCCACTTCTCTTGATGTGCCGCAACTTGGATTGCCGAAGGATTGAGACGGGCCAAGTTTGTGTCGAACACGATAGGGCACAAGGCGCGTTAGCGTGGCTTGCTCATCATCAAGCGGTAATTTCCTGAGCCGAGGAGGTCATCGATCCGCGATCGCATTTCGGGGGTCACTTGGACTTTGAACTTGTCGGCTTTCAGGTGGACCAATTCGCCTTCGGCCAGCTTCATGCTGAACAGCAATTCTTGGTTGCCGGGATAGCCGCGGACGATCTCCCGTAGACGCGAGATCGTCTGCCCGTCGTGTTTGGCTTCGTCCAACCGGATGCGCATGCCGTGCGTGT
Organism: Stieleria sp.; assembly: GCF_041595215.1. Lineage (NCBI taxonomy): Bacteria > Pseudomonadati > Planctomycetota > Planctomycetia > Pirellulales > Pirellulaceae > Stieleria > Stieleria sp. The sequence goes on from NZ_JBFHKV010000292.1 coordinate 7,597, forward strand.
AGCGGTTGTCTAGGTCATCGAGCGGAATGAGTTCGTCGATGATCAAGTTGGCTTCATCGCCCCCACCCCGCCGGTCGACTTTGCCTTTGGCCAACACCACCGCGTCGGGGATTACCTTTTCGCCATGATCGGCAAAGCCGCGCGGCCAGAGGATGCAGCGGATCGCACCCTGCATGTCTTCCAAATCAAAGTTGGCGTACTTGGACGGCTGGCCCGGTTTGGGGTTTTTGGTGTGGGCGATTTTGATCGAGCTGATCATGCCTCCCAGAATCACTTCGCCCCGATCCTGGATTTCGGACAGCGAGTCGGTCGTGTGCGTGCGGAACGTGGCGAGTTTCGGCTCGTACTCGGCCAATGGGTGGGAGTCCAGGTAATAGCCGAGGACTTCTTTTTCGTAGCCCAGTTTTTCGCGGTCGGGCCATTCATCCATTTCCGGCAGGACGACCGCCGGTGCGCTACCGTCCGCCTCCTCTTCATCTTCGAACGCACCGAACAGGCTGGCTTGGCCGCTTTTCTTATCGGCTTGCACGGCGGCTCCGGCCTGCATCGCTTTTTCGATCACGGCGACCAACTGGCTGCGTTTGGCGCCGAAGCAATCCATCGCGCCGGCTTTGACCAGCGTTTCGATGGCGGACTTGTTACAGGCGTGCGGATCGACGCGTTCACAGAAATCGAAGATGTCTTTGAAAGGACCATTCTTCTTTCGTTCCTGTTCGATCGAGATCGCAGTCGATCCGCCACAGGCTTTGATCGCCGACAGGGCGAAGTGAATTTTGCCGTCGGCGACGCTGAAGTCGGCTTCGGACGTGTTCACACTCGGCGGCACCACTTCGATGCCCATCCGATCGCAGTCCTCCATGTGCTCGAC
>NZ_JBFHKV010000293.1:0-8460 GCF_041595215.1 Stieleria sp.
AGAGGTAGCGGAACGGCGCGAGCCGTCCGGTTTCAGCTTGGAAACACCGTGAAAGACCGGAGGGCTCGCGCCCTACCGCTAACGATAAACACCCCGGTTGGTGTCAAAGTAAGTGGCATTAGGCTCGCGCCCAATGCCACTTCGTTTGGCGTTGACCAAGGTAGCGGAACGGCGCGAGCCGTCCGGTTCCAGCGTGAAGCCCCCCTGAAAGACAGGAGGGCTCGCGCGCTACCGCTAACAAAAAAACACCCCGATTGATGTCAACTTAGCGGTATTGGGCCCGAAGGCTCACACCAGCCGGCTGATCATCGTTTGACTCCGGCGGTGTTCCCGTCGATCGCACCGCCGGATCCGTTTCATCGCCCCCAGCGTTTGTCGTTGGGATTGCCAGCGGTCATCAGGTAAGTCAGCAAGTCGCGAACTTCCTCAGCCGACAAACGGTCCAACAAATTCTCCGGCATCTGAGAGACCTTGGAAGCTTCGATCAGCTCCACACTGTCCGCATCGAGGTCCACCGCCTTCGCGTTTTCGTCGATCGGATAGACCGTCAAGTCGCCGTCTTCTTTCTCGACCACCAACCCGATCAGCACTTGGCCGTCGTCGGTCAGCACGCGGGAGGATCCATATTGGTCCGAGATGTCTTTGCTGGGATGAACGATGGCTTCGACCAAATAACGTTCGTCGAATTTGTTGGGGATGCTGGTCAGGTCTGGTCCGATCGCACCACCCAGTCCCGCCAAGCGATGACACGCGGCACACTTGGCGCTGAAGAACAATGACCGTCCCCGCTCAAAGTTCTTGGGACCACGGTTGGCGGCCAACGCCGCATCGACGGTCCACTTCTGGCCAGGACCTTGGGGCTCGACGATCGGAAAATCGGGCTGCGGATTGAAGTCTTCGCCGGTGATTTCCTGAAGCGCCACGCGTTGCTCGGACGAACAATTCGCCAGAGCTTCGTCGCGGATCCGCGTCAGGTAGCCGGCATAGCTCGCTCCGCCGGATGCTTTGGCGGCTTGATTGAGAAACGCGAAGTAGCTGCGTCGCTGGTCCAGCGTCCATCCGGTTCTTAAATTCCGCAACATGAACGCGTACAAGATCTCTCGCGACGGCGGCATCGACTGGATCATGTTGTCGATCGTCCGCCCATACCCCTTGTTGCGACTGGCAAGCTCGGACCACTGCGGAGGCTCCGTCGGTTGACGGTTTTCGATCAACGCCATCGTCTTGGCAATCACCGACTTGCTTCGCAGATACGTCAACACACGAATCAGTTCGGTGTTCACGTCGTCGTCGTCACTGGGCAACAGCGGATCAAGTTTGGCGATGACTTGTTGGGATTCCTGATCGGTCGGTTTACCAAGACGCTCAAAGACCAACGCATAGGCCCGGAGCATGCCCAGCATTTGCGGCGTGTTGAGCGAATCGAGCGGCAGTTGCAGCAACCCGGCCAGGGCACCGGCGCGATGGTATTCGTTGCCCATGCGCGCCAGCGCGACCGTCGCCGTGATGCGTGCTTGGGGGTCTGATTCGAGCACCGCGCGCTCGGCCCAGGTTTCCAAGGGCTGACTTTCGACCGCGATTCTGGCGGCATGACGAAGGAAACGATCGTCGCTGGAAAGCAGCGGCCAAGCGGCCTGGAGCGCATCGGGTGACACGATGCCATGAAACGCTTCCAGCGATCGACGCTGTTTCCGCGCAGCCTCCGCCGCGGGATCGATCGCCGTCGGACGCTCCCGAGATTCGTCACCGACATAGCGGACACGATACAGGCCCGATTGCGTCCCCCGTCCGCCGACGGCGAAGTAGAGCGCGCCGTCATGACCGATCACGGCGTCGGTCAACGGCAGCGGCGATCCGTACAGAAACGGCTCCGCCTCGCCACGGTATCCGGCCCCATCGGGTTTCAAGTGAATCGCATACATCGTGCCGAAGGTCCAATCGCAGGCGAACAGGGCGTCGCGATAGCGTGTCGGAAAATTGGCTTCCAATCCCGAGACCATGCCGGTCGGCGATCCCGGTCCGATTTCCACCACCGGTGGCAGTGAATCTTCGTAGTAGGTCGGCCACTTTCCCGACCCGCTTCGCCAACCATAATCCGCGCCGCTGGCCGCCAAACAAATCCGCGTCGGTCGATACCACGGCAAACCGAGGTCCCATTCCATGTCGGCGTCGTAAGCGAACAGGTCACCGTGACGGTTCAACGCGATGTCATACTGGTTTCGAAACCCGATCGTGCGAACGACTTGTTGCTTCGACGCGACGTCCAATTCGGTGACCCAGCCGCCGGGCGCCAAGCGACCGCGAGCGTGCCCATTGGAATCCCACATCCGCGGCAACAGATGGCCTTCGTACCAAGTCGGCACGCGACTGCGACTGTGACTGGCCAACGGTGCCGCGTTGCCTCCGTCCAAATAAAGTCCCTTTCCGTCCGGCATCGGCAACACGGCGTGATTGCCATGCTCGCCGCCGCCGGTGGTTCCGGGATAAGTTTCCGTCACGTCCAAGACGTCGTCACCATCGGAATCACTCAGCCGCATCAGGTTTCCACCGTTGCGATGAAACCACAGACTTTCAAACGCCCAGTGCAAGCCCTGCGCTCCAGAGACACCAGCGAGCTGCCCCTCGGAAACCTTTTCGATCGTCGGCGATTCTCCCGGTCGCAGCGTCACGCGGTACAGCCCCGCGCCGCCTTGGTCAGACGCATACAAACGACCTTGGGGATCGGTCGCCAACGAAACCCAACTGCCTTGTTCCTTCGGCACCTCGTAAACCTGTTCGACGACAAACCCCGCCGGGGCATAGATCTCTTGGGGGCGAAGGATTGCCCGGCCGCCGACATCCGCACCCTCAGAAGTCGGAATCCCCCAAGGCCCCGCACCGATCGCGGCGATGGTCTTAACACTTGCCCAACCCGAATCGTCGAACCCAACGGCGTTCCAATCGTCCGTTTGCGTTTCGGAACGCTTCCACGTCTGGTCGGTCACGACTGAAGTGGAATTGCCGTCGGAATTGTCCAGTGTCAACTTGGCGACCAACGCCGCCACACCGCCTTCGTTCTGGCCGGCGATCGCGATCACATTGCGCCCGGGCTGAAGCAGCTTGGCAACATCCTGATCGATCGGCGACTGCCAAGCGTCGCTCTTGGCCACCTGCTTTCCGTTGAGAAAGACGGTCATGCGGTTGTCGCATGTGGCGTACAAGCGGGCGTTTTTCACCCTCGATGCGGCTTGAAACGATTTTCGAAACCAGACCTTTTGATTCCCTGCCGACTTGTCGGCCCAGATCCATTGGGGCTGCGGCGATTGCTTGAGCCAGGTTTCTGCGTTCGGTTTGGGGGCCGCTTCGTCCGCACCGCGCTCGGTCGCGGCGCCGGCGGATGACGTCGCATCAATCGCAGCCTGCAGGACCCGTTGTGCTTCGGCACCCTCGAGCGGTCGCAGCAGCAGATTGCGGTACTCTGCCTTCATCGCGGGACCTTGATGAAGTTGCAGCGCCAACAATCCAGTCCGTTGTGCATCGGGATGATTGTCCGTCACGTCGACGGTCGTGACGCCATTGATCTGATGAATCATCCGGTTGCCGACGGCGACGATGACCAGTTCATTCCACTGCTCGGTCGCGATCCCACCAAGCGGCGTCAAGGCCTCCGTCACGTCGGACTTGCCGTCCGCGGAAATGGTCACGCGCTGACCGCCGGTGGCGATGATCCCCCGCCCCGTTTTTTCGCCATACATCATGCCCATGTATTCGGGTTTGGGATGCAGATCGGCCTGGTAGCCACGCAGCGCCAACTGTTTTTCGTCTGCCAGTGCACTGCGATACTGGACGCCGGAATTATTTCCTTCGAAACGTACCAGGCAGCGAAACTCAAAATCGCTGACCTCGCCGCCCTGCCAAATCAGAAACGTATTGGTAGGAACCGGATTTTCTTTCGTCGATTCCCCGACAATCGCCCCGTCACGGACCGACCAAAAGGCAGCCAATCCCTTCCACTGGGAAAGATCCTCGCCGTTGAACAGGACTTGGTACTTCGGCTCCTCGCACCATCCGAACGTCGCGGTGCAGGCAAGAAGTCCCAACAGTAATAATCGCAGTTGTCGCATCGAATTTCGTTTCCGCTGTGAAGTCGTTTCGGTGTGTCGATCGGCAGTCAATCATCTGGGGAAACGCCGGCCGACCCGAACCGACAGTGCGTCGGAAAAATGCAGTGGCCGGTGTGCGCCCTCGACGTTGTCCGTCGCTATAGATCTTAGCTGGTTCATTTCAGAAAGGGTGACAACGAACACCATCAGAATCGCCAGCAGAATCGGCCGGGCGCCGGCGCGAACCGGCTGATGTCAGTTGATGATCAGCCGATTGGCGCGAGCCTACGGGCCCTGCGTTGGTCAACACCTTGTCGCTTTAGCGGTATTGGCCCCGTGGACCCATGCAAACGCGTGCGGGCTTGACTCGACGGCCCGCTCGCTCCCCGGTCTCGCTTCGCCCGGCCCTGCTGCCAGGAGGGTAAAAGGCGAAAACGGCGCGACAAGAACCCATGACATGGGGGGATGTCGGCACCGAAAGAACTGCGATCGGGAGAGCGAATTCGGCAAATCCGGCGGTCTTCGGCGCGGGGCAAACGGCCCATCTCGGTCGCTTTGCCGCACTATTTTTCATCGCGCGAGTGTAAATGGCGGACTCGATGCCGTTTAGACGATTTAGCAACTCTCGTGTTTTCGCCTACCTCATCGACCGATTCAATGATCGCCCCCAGCCACTTTCACCATCCCGATGATGTCGATGCCCAGTTGATGCTCAGGATCAAGAACGGCGAGAGCGATGTTTTTGACCGGTTGGTGCGACGCAATCGTTCGACGGTGCTGCGCTTCATCCGGCATTTCCAGGCCCCCAGTGTGGTCGACCCGGAGGACCTGACCCAACAGGTTTTTCTGCGGGTGTACAAGTCGCGGCACACCTACCAAGCGACGGCCAAGTTTTCCAGCTGGCTGTACACCATCACCCGAAACGTGGTCTCCAACACCAATCGACAACTGGCCAGGCGTCGCGAGGTTTCCATGCAAGGAATGCCCGACGCCAAGTTCGAGTGGCAGACCCCGTTTGAGATTTCGGTCAACTCGGATCCGGCCCATCATCTGGTCCGCAGTGAATGCCGACTCGCCGTGCAACGCGCCATGACTCGACTGGGACAGCGTCAGCAACAGGCCCTCCGCCTGGTCCATTTCCGTGGCTACAGCTATCTGGCCGCGGCGAAGGAATTGATGCTGACGGAAATGGCCCTCAAATCTCTGGTTCAGCGTGCCCGAACCGGGTTGAAAAAATCGCTGCAGCAGGAACACGGCGAAGACATTGACGATATGCTGAGAGCTTGCGCCCCCTGCCACCAAACGCCATTCGCGATCAAACGGTCGTGAATCGATCCGCCAGATTCCCCCTGTCCGATCTGATCTGATCCGACTCTGCCCTGCCCGATCCGCCCTGCCCGATCCGCAGTGGCATCAAGCTGAGGTGACGGACCAGACGGCAGGCGGTCCACGTCGGGCGGTCCACATCGGGGCAAACCGTTCAGACCCCTTTTTCTGAAAAGAACACCATGAACATGATGCGTCCTCTGATTTGCACTGCGATCCTCGCCGGTCTGTCGCTTCCGTCCGCTTCCTACGGCGAAGACAACTGGCCGACTTTTCGTGGCGCCGACCGATCTGGGGTTTCCAGTGACACCGGTCTGTTGGACCAATGGCCCAGCGACGGCCCCGAATTGATTTGGACGGCCGAAGGTGCCGGACGCGGCTACGCCAGCGTCGCGATCTCGGAAGGCAAACTGTTCACACTCGGCGATGGGCTGTCCACCGCCGATGACGATGACGAATACCTGGTGTGCTTCGATCAAAAAACCGGCCGACCGATATGGCGCAGTAGTACAGGCGCCCCGTGGACCAGCGGCAATGAATCCTGGCAAAGCTCTCGCAGCACGCCGACCGTCGATGGCGATCGCGTCTATGTCCTCACCGCGTACGGTGAATTGATCTGCTTCAGCACGACGGGCCACGAACGATGGAGACGCCATCTGAAAGACGACTTGGGCGGCAAAAAGGCTGACGGCTGGGGCTACAGTGAATCCGTTTTGATCGACGGAGCGAAATTAATCTGCACCCCCGGCGGTTCGGAATGCACGATGGCCGCCCTCGATAAGATCACCGGCGAAATCCTGTGGACCTGCGTCCGCGAAGAGGACCGTGGCGCCGGACATGCGTCGGTCGTCGTTTCAACGATCGGCGACACGAAGGTGTATGTCCAAACGACCGGCAGCGGACCACTCGGCGTTCGCGCCGATGACGGAAAACTGCTGTGGTCCTACGAGATCAAACGCACCACCGCCGTGATCCCCACCCCGATCGTCAAAGACGACTTGGTGTTCTTTTCCGCCGGCTATGGCACCGGCGGCGGCCTGCTCCGCCAAATCCCCGACGGGGACGGAGTGACCGCAGCAGAGATCTATCCTCCGAATCCCAAACTGGGAAACAAACACGGCGGCATCGTGCTCGTCGGTGACTTCCTGTACGGCGACTCGGAAGACCAGGGAGTCCCGTTCTGTGCCGAATTGATCACCGGCCGGACCGAATGGAAATCGCGTGGGTCCGGAAGAAAATCGGCCAGCATCACCGCTGCCGACGGCAAACTTTTCATCCGCTTCAGTGACGGCACCGTCGCACTCGTGCCGGCGTCACCGGACGAGTACGAGGAGCAAGGCAGCTTCAAAATCCCCGGCAGCGGCGAGCGTCCCAGTTGGGCACACCCCGTGGTCGTCGGCGGCAAACTCTATCTCCGCGAAGGCGATCAGATCCTCTGCTACGACGTCAAAAAGTAGCCGGCGATCATGATGCGCACTAAGAAGGGTCAGGAGCGTTATTGGCAACCTGGGCAATCCAGGTTTGCCTATTTTGAATTAAATGCTCCCGACCTTTTTTTCCTTGCAGTTTTGTCCGTGTCGGCACTGGTTGCGTCTGCCCTGAACGCGGCGTCTCCGTCACGGCCCAACATCGTGTTCGTCATGACCGACGATCAAGGGTACTGGGACACCGGCGCGACCGGAAATCCGCACATCGACACGCCAAACATGAACGCGATCGCCGAACAGGGCATCCAGCTGGATCGCTATTATGCGGCGCCGGTCTGTGCCCCCACGCGAGCCGGATTGATGACCGGACGCTACTACTTGCGAACCGGATTGTACAACACACGCTTCGGCGGCGACTCGATGGGCTTGGGCGAAATCACCGTTGCTCAACTGCTCAAGCAAGCGGGCTATCGAACCGGGCTGTTCGGTAAATGGCACCTGGGAAAATATCCCGGCTATCAACCGCAAGAACGCGGCTTTGACGAGTTCTTTGGACACTACCACGGGCACATCGAACGGTATCAGTTTCCCAACCAGGTCTATCACAACGGACGGCCGGTCGAGGCACGTGGCTACGTCAGCGATGTTTTCACCGATGCCTCCATCGACTTCATCCAACATTCCGTCGAATCACATGACGGACCGTTTTTTTGTGCGTTGATGTTCAACGCCCCCCATTCACCGTTCCTGTTGGATACGTCGCACTATGCACAACCCGAAGGCGACAAGACGCTGAAGAAATACCTCGATCGCGGGCTTCCCATCCGCGAAGCACGGATCTATGGATTGATCGACCGAGTCGACCAAAACATCGGACGGTTGCTCGAAGCGATCGAACGGTTCGGCGCCGCGGATAACACGCTGGTCGTGTTCACCAGCGACAACGGCGGCGTCAGCAAGTTTTGGAAAGGCGGGATGAACGGAAACAAGGCGGGGGTTTACGAAGGCGGCGTCCGGGCGCCCTGCTTTGTTCGCTGGCCGAAACGAATTAAACCGGGACAGAAAGTTCACGCCCAAACCTCACACGTCGACTGGCTGCCGACGTTTTGTGAATTGGCCGGTGTCGATGTCCCACAAGACCGAACGATCGACGGAATCAGTCTGGTTCATTTGTTGACCAGCGGAAACGACAAGCCCCATCATCGGTACGTCTATCACACCTGGGATCGCTACCAACCCAACGCCGAAAAGCGTTGGTCCATCAGCGACGACCGATGGAAATTGTTGTGCCAAGTCGGCAGCTCGACGACGCCTTCGAAAACCCACTGGCGATTGTTCGATCTGCAGGCCGATCCGGGTGAAAAGAAGAACGTCGCCCAACAGTATCCCGATCACGTGGACCGCTTGCGAACCGAATTCGTCCGCTGGTTCAACGACGTCACCGCAGGCCAATCCTATACCCCGGTTCCCGTCCCCGTCGGCGACGTCAGCGTCGACATCGAACCGAGTTGGGCGACCTGGACCGGCAAACACATCCAGTACGTTTTTGACGGTTACGACTGGGACACGATCCAGGGCTGGAAGGAACCCGGTGAACGAGCGAGTTGGAAACTGGACGTCGAGCG
>NZ_JBFHKV010000294.1:0-8443 GCF_041595215.1 Stieleria sp.
ACGGTGACTGCGTCCGACGGTGACGGCGGGTTTGATCGCAGCGTGACGCGGTTCGATGTGCTCAACACACCGCCTTACCGCCCGACGATTTCGGCGCCTGTCCCCGGACCGCACTACACCGGTGTGCCGATTGAGCTCAGCGCCAGGGATGTCACCGACGATGGGGCCGGCGATTCACTCGAGTATCTTTGGGAAGTGACGACCAACAACGGTCAGGCGGTCGAATCATCCGACAAGATCGATTTCAGTTTCACGCCCCAATACTCCGGTCGCTACAGCGTCCAATTGACGGTCACGGATTCCGATGGCGGCGTGTCGAGTTTCGATCCCGCTGATTACGACGTCATCCCGACTGCCCGGATCAGCGATGGGGGCAACGGCTGGTTGACGTTTGACGGCAGCCAAAGCATCGCACTGCCCGAAGCGACGCTTTCCGGTGCCAGCGACATCACCGTCGAACTGTCGATCCGAACCAATCAAGAGGATCTAGGTCTTCTGGAAGTGGTTGGCAGTGACGGCATTGGTCTGTTGGTTGGTTTGGTCAATAACGCAACGACGATCCGAGTCATCACGCAGGCCCAACTGCCCGATCAGCCAGCCAGCCTGATCCAACATACTTTCGACTTGGCCGCTCCGCTGAGTGACAACCAATGGCATCGGATCACGATCGTGCGCAACGCGGTTACCGGACAGACGGAGCTGTTCATTGACGGACTTTCGGTCGGTGTTCGGGACTTGCCGCTGGCGACCGACACGCTTCCAAAGACGTCGTACGCCGTATTGAACGTCACGTCGGTTCGGGTCGGAGACGGGCTGCGAGGCTCGCTGGATAACGTCCAAATCTGGCAAACGGCGCGATCAGAGGATCAAATTGCGATCAATGACGCCGTCGAAATCCGTCGCTCGGAAGGTTTGGTCGGCTGGTGGGCTCTAAATGAGCTGGCCGGTGACACGGCGGTGATCGACCAGAGCGGCCGGGGCAATCATGGACAGTTTGTGACCGGAGCTGAACCGACACGCAATCGTACGGGCGGCGAAATGCGGCTCGGCGATACCATCACACTCAGCGGTGCATTCTCGACGCCGATCGCGCCGGCAGGCGATCTGCGCGGCAAGACTGAAACGGTCCGTCGCGAGTACCACTGGTTCGTCGATGATGTGCGGCAAGCCGTGACGACAACGGCGACGTACGACTACGCACCTGCCGCCGCGGGTGCCAAGGCGATCAAGCTGATCGTCGTCGACATCTTTGAAACCGTCGGTGACACTCCTGTCACGCAACCGACGACGGCGGAACTGTGTGCACTGGACAACGAGCGGTACACCGTGCTGTGCAGTGACGAGGTCTCGTCAACGCTGCAAGTCGGCGAGCAGGCGATCGGGATCACGCCCGCAGTGGCAACCGCCGACGAGGGCGATTCACTGGACTTCAGCTTCAACAGCGTCCTGCCGCTCAATGAAGCCCAAGACGTCATCAAGTGGACGGCGACGCTCGAGAAAGGCGGTGTCGCAATTTGGCAGACAGACGGCAACGGCATGGATTTCAACGTCACTCCGCCGGACGACGGGACGCTGACGATCAACTTGTCCGTGACTACCAGCACGGATTCCGTCTGCCGGGTTTACAACGCGCCGCCGTTGACGATTGCGATTGAAAACGTGGCTCCCACCGCCAACGAAGACAGAATCACGACGGCCGCCGATTCGGCTGTCACGATCACCACCGCGTCCCTGTTGGCCAACGACACCGACCCGGGTGTTTTTGATACGTTGACTATCAGCAGTCACGACGTTGCAACAGCACTGTTCGTCAGCTTGGTGGACAATCCGGACGGAAGCATTGTCTTTGACCCGACCACCATCGCCGACATCCAAACCTTGGCCCACGGTGAGTCACGCGGCGATACCTTCCATTACACGATCGAAGACAGCTCGGGGGCGTCGCACAGTGCGATCGTGTCCTTGACGATCGAGGGCGTCAACGATACCCCCGTCCCAACAGCTGACGGGATCACGGTCCAGATCAAACCTGATTCGGTGTCCGGCAGCGGGAATGTCCTGGGCAATGACTCGGACATCGACACGACCGACACGCTTTCCGTCGCCCGCTTCGGCGATCGGGTGCATGACTCGCAGGACTTCGTCGGCACCTACGGCGCGCTGACTTGGAATCGCAACGGATCGTTCACCTACCAAGCCGACATGACAAATCCACTGGTCCGCGGTTTGTTGGCCACGGATACGCTTTCGGAGGAAATCCCGTACGTCGTTACCGATGGCATCGCCGAGGTGGAATCATCGCTGACGGTGGCGTTGGAGGGCACCAACCGCCGGCCAACGGACATCGCGATCAGCGCCACCAGCTTTAATGAGAATGCATCGGGTGTGGTCATCGGAGACTTGACGGTGACGGACCAAGACGTCAATGACGTCTTCCGCTTTACCGTCAGCGACGATCGCTTCGTCGTCGTCGGTGGGCAGTTGAAATTGGCCGACGGACTTGCGCTCAATCACGAAATCGAGCCCACGGTCTCGGTCGATGTCGATGTGTTCGACTTCGGAAACCAAACGTTCCGCAAGACACTCAATTTGATTGTCACCGACGTCAACGAGCAACCGTCGGTCGTGGATCAAGCCTTCGCAGTGGACGAAAACAGCCCCCTCGAGACACCCGTCGGCACGGTCGCGGCAACGGATGTCGATCAGGGGGATACGTTGACGTTTTCCATTATCGGCGGCAGCGGTCGCGATGCCTTCCGAATCGATTCGGCATCGGGAGCGATTACGGTTGCCAACAGTGGACTACTGGACTTCGAATCCGGTCCGACGATGACGTTGGAGATCGAAGTTGTCGATGCGGGGACGTTGAAAGATGCGGCGACGATCACGATCAGCATCAACGATGTCGACGAAACGCCGGCACCTCAACTGGAGCGGGTGGCGATCGACGACGGCAGCGGCCAACGCAGTGCGGTTCGGTACATCGATCTGCAATTCGACTCGCTCGTCACGATCGACGACGGAGCCTTCCAACTCGCAACGAGCGACGGCACCCCCGTCGGCGTCGCTCCGGTGATCGATCACATCAACGGCAAAACCAAGGTCCGGCTGACGTTCCTTGACCCGGCCTCTGGAGCGGACTTGGTCGATGACTCCGGATCACTGCAAGACGGAAACTACACCTTGACGATCCTGGACACGCACGTCCGTTCGGCGACCGGCAAACGGCTGGACGGAGATCGTGACGGCGAGGCCGGGGCACCGCGAGTCGATGAGTTCTTCCGCTTCTTCGGTGATACCGATGGTGACCGAGACGTCGACGGCCAGGACTATGGTCGGTTCGGGTTGTCGTTCCTGAAGAGCAACGGCGATGCCGCGTACAACCCCGCCCTGGATAGCGACGGAGACGGCGACGTCGACGGCCAGGATTACGGCCGCTTCGGACTACGGTTCCTAAAACGGCTAGGCTCGTAGCCAACTAAAAAGGTGCCAACTGAAAAGGTGTCCGACACCGTCCTGGCCAAATAGGCGGGTTGGCGAGAGTGGATTAGATGCTTCGCGACAGCGGTGGGTTCCACTGGATCTTCCAGCCCGCATCCATCATGGAGGCACCACCGTTTGTAGGTGCGGGCAAGTCGCTCTCTCCCTCGATTTCGGGACGATTCAGCTCGATCGTGTCCCGTTCGTCCGCGGCGGGCTCAAGTTCGCCCGTCTCGATGCTCTTCAGACCCGTCTTCGGTGCGGCGTCGAAGGTTTCGGCCGGCTTCAGACTCATCTGGCTGTCGGTGGACGGCTGACTGATCGTCGAGGAGGAACTGCTCGTTTCGGAGAACGACGAGTAGCCGTGGGTGATGGCGCTGCCGAAGGGATCGTAGTAGGACATCGGCACCCGCATCACGGTTTGGCGTGGCACGACGACGGTCTCGGTGTAGGGTTCGTAAACTTGACGGGTCACCGGACGACGGACCGTTTGAATGACCTCTTCATACTCGGTGTACTGAACGGTCTGGGGCACCTTTTTCGTCTCGTAGCGAATCTTGCTCGTTTGCACCGGAACCTTTCGCACCTGTTCTTCGGTGATCCAGCGTTGCTGCGTCACGGGCACCTTGCGGGTCATGGTCTTGGTGACCGGCCGCTGAACGACGTAGGGAACCTTGCGAACCATCGTCGTCGGCACCATCCGCGTCGACTGGACGGGAACGTTTTGGGTGACCACTTCGGTCTGCATCCGCGTGGTCTGGACGGGGACTTTCTGGGTGACGATTTCGCTTTGCATCCGCTGGACCTGGACCGGCACTTGGACTTGCTCGGTGACGGGCATGTAGGACGTTTGCGCGACCTGTTGTTGGATGTAGTTGGGCCGGTAGACGTACTGTGTTTGCGCCGTCGGCGGGGTGACGACCGGCTTAGCGACATAGCCGCCGTGGACGCGAGCGAACAATCCGAGCGGACCTGGGGTGGCGTACAATCCCCGTTGGTACTGCAATCCATAACCCACCGAACCAGGGGTGACCGTGGTTTGGGGGACATAACCGCCGGCGTCGACGGTTTGGTTGACCATCGTCATTTGCGGACGCAGCGTCGTGTACTGCTGCGTCTGCATTTGCGTTTCAACGACCGGCCGTTGAACGGTGTATTGCTGCTCGTAAAAGCTGGTTTCGGTCACGGGACGCTGGACCGTGTACTGCTGTTGGTACATCTTGGTTTCGGTCACGGGGCGATACGTCGTGTATTGCTCTTCGCGCTCGGAGGTCTCGGTGACGTATTCGGTCTCGGTGTAGGTTTCGTCTCGGTAGCTGGTCTCGGTGACCGGCTTCCAAACGGTGAAACGCTCTTCTTTGTAGGACGTTTCGACGGTATTGACGGGGACGGTCACTTCACGCACTTCGGTGCGGGTGCGGACGACCGGCCGGAACGATTTGACTTGTTCTTCGACCATCTCGGTGCGGTACACCGGCCGCATCCGCTGGACCGTTTGCTGTTCGTAGGTGGTCGTCGGCTGGAGTCGGTAGGCCTGGGGATAGCAAAAGTCTTGAGCGCTTGCCTCACCGCCTAGAAGACAGACTCCACCGCCCAGAAAACAGGCAGCGGAACCGGTGAGAACCAGACTGCGGGGGAATCGTTTGCAGGAGAACTGGCGAAACATCGCGAGGGGACCTTCTGTAGCAAATAAACGTGTAGACGCGAACGAGCGAGCACTCGAGCCCCGTCTGTAGGGCCACTGTGTAAGGTTACGCAGTTCATTAGCCAATTGCCAAAAAAAGAGTACAAAAACCCCCGTTTTGACTCAAGAACGCCGCGCCAACTTCACCAGATTGCCTGACTGTTTGCCCACTTCGCCAGGCGGAAACTGGGCGCCAGAGGGACAGTTTGCCGATTGTCCCGATGGTACGGATTGGGGCGGGTAAGAAGATTTTGGAGGTAAGAAGATTTTGCGGGTAAAAAGAGAACGGACCGCACGATCATTCGATTTAGCCGATTTTCTTACCTTCAAAATCTTCCTACCTCTCCTCCGGCCAAGGCGTCCTGTCACCTCGGTGGCTGTCAGGGAGGGGATGGCAGAATGATGGGGTGTCCGTCGGTTGGCATGGACTCGTCGCCTCGTCCACTACGGGATGCTAACCCGTGTTGGTCATCCACTCCGACTTGGGCAACCGGGCCAACCACGCCAGCCACGCGTAGTTGGATGCCGAGATCATCGCTTCGCTGTGGGTCAGGCTGAGCGCGGCCAATCCGTAGGCGGCTTTTTTGCGGCCGCCATGCATGATCTTTTCCTTGCCGTTGGCAGGCCCGACCAGGTGCGCCATTTCATGGACCATCGCATCGGTCATGAAGATGACATCTTTGCCCTTCATGTTTTTGACACACACCTTGACCCGTTTGTAGTCTTCGACCTCCATGTGAAACCCACCCGGAATGGCTTCGGCAAAGATGGCGTGCCCTTCATCATTGGTGCAACTGCCACCGCTTCGCACAAAGGGTCGGACGGCCCGTCGGGCACGGGGGTACCGATTGAAGATCTTGATGATCTTGTTGATCGCATGGATCTGCTGTTTTTCAGTCGATAAACTCTTGATTTTGAAGCAGCGGTCGACCAGATCGTAGCTGGGTTTTTCCGCCTTTTTGCCTTCGAGATACTGCAGCGCGTTGAGCAGTTCGACGACGGCGTTCAGAGCCCAGCGTTCGGCGCGATTGACCGCGGCGTTGACCCGCGTCATGACATCCTTTTCCGAATCTGTCATCGGCACAAACGAACTCGCTCCCGGTCCCGGCAATCCGCCGCTGCCGCCCGATCCGCCGCCAGACGCGCCCGCCGCGGGTTGCAATTCATTCAGCTTGGCCAGCGTGCGATGCCCCGGATCGACGCGGGCATCGGCGCGGGCAGCCCCGAAGTGATGCTTTTGGAAGATGTAAATCGCCCGCTCGGTCTTGGGCCCGTTGAGCCCATCGACGACCAGAATCGGATTGGGACGGCCGGCATTCACCGGCACGCGGTTGAGGGCTTGCTGAATCGATTTGACATCGGCGCGAAGATTCTTTCCCTGACGCCCGACCGAGCCAGAGATCGTGACTTCCGTGGCCGTCCCGCCGGGTTCGTCTGAACCGCTCGTCGGCGAACAGCGGCCGAACAACCCATAGCCCATGCACTCTTGGCGGTGTGCCGACATGATTCGTCCCTTGCGTTAGCGGTGGTCACGAACCCTGGTTGTCGTGGCGGAGCGGGTTTTGTTTCGTCCTTTTTCGAAAATCTTTCACATCAATCGCCCGGCCGACCGGGACGTTTGCCGGTCAGCCCGATCGAAAACCCCATCCACCAGAACACGCCGATCAGGTAGGGTTCCCAAGCGTCTTGCGCCTCGTTGGCGTCGCGGACGAATAACAAGACCAACAGCGTCGCCAAAGCGATGAAGAATCCGACGCCGCCGGCCCACAGGATCCAGTTCAATCGCTGCGGAAACCTCATCGAGACCACCCGATAGATGACCAACCCGACCAGATAGGGGCCGAACAGGAATGCCACCTGAGTGAGAAGACTGGTCATCGCCGTGATCCCTATCCATTTGGCGGTGTCTGACGATCAGGTCGTCTCGTCACCCGATGCGGCATCAAATGTCGATTCGATTTCTCGGTAGTTGGCCTGCATCGCGTCGAGCTGTTGTTTCAACCGCTCCAGGTCTCGCCCGTTGTCGATCGATTCGTTCAGGATCGGTCGCAGCCATTCCTGCATCAAGTGGAATTGACCTTTGATCAGATCCGCCAACACGCGCGGGACCTTGTGCTGCACGTAGACCTTCTGGTCCGGTGGCTGGGCGGTGGCTTGATGCTCGCTGATCCGTTGCAGTTGCTCGCCGGTCGATTTCAAGCATGCCGCGACCTGATCGGCCGAGGCGGTCATGCTGTGTCGCAACGCATCGATGCGGGCGTCCATCCGCTCTTCGGTGCCGTCGCCGCCGACCGCGATCGCTCGTGAAATCACCTGCCGAATCGATTCTAAACCGTCGCGCATCGATGCCAACTGCCGCATCAGTTGCCCCGCCTGGTCTTCGCTGTCGAGCCCCTGCATGCGGACACTTTCGACGAAGGCATACTTGATGCTGTCCCAACGCTCCTTTTCTTCCGGGGTCAGGATCCCCATCAGCTCTTTGAACTTCAGCACGTTGGCTTCGTTGTCGGTCGTCAGCGTCTGGGCGTCCTGTTCGTAGCTGCTGACGATCAGCGATTGCAATTCTTTGGCGTTCATCACGCTGGCGACTTTTTCCGCCATGCGATTCATGTTTCGATAACTGCCCTGCAGCTTGAACGGCGGTTCGGTGCGGTAGGCGTCGGCCTGGGCGGCGCTGCGGATGTACGCCCGGTTGACACGCAGCACGACGTCGCGGACCTGCAACAGCTTTCGCATCACTTCGTACATGTCGCGGACTTGGTCCGGTGAAAAATTGCCCTGCAGTTCGATGCCTTCCATCGTGTCGCGTTCGGCGGCTCGGATGATGGCGCGGGCATCGTCGGGCGAAGCCGATGACAACGGCGCGAGCGTCGGGTTGCTGGTCAAGCAGTTTTCCAGGTAGCTCATTTCAAACGCATCCGCCGACTCCCCGATGATCTCGCCGAGGTTGTAGACGTCGGCGCGGTTGGACAGCATGTCGGGAATCTGGAATCGGTCGCCGCTTTCGGTGTAGGGGTTGCCGGCCATCACGACTGAAACGCGTCGCCCACGCAGATCGTAGGTTCTCGTTTTCCCGTTGCTGACCCCTTCGATCTTTCGCGTCGCATCGCACAGCGAGATAAATTTCTGCAAGAACTCGGGATGGGTATGCTGGATGTCGTCCAGGTACAACATCACGTTGTCGCCCATTTCCAGCGCCAGATTCAACCGTTCGACTTCTTCTTTCGCGGCGGCGTTGGGCGCCTCGGCGGGGTCGAGCGAGGTGACTTGATGCCCGAT